>DATHIE010000665.1:0-21662 GCA_035316905.1 Chryseolinea sp.
GAGAAGTAGAGCGGGGCCAATCGCAGCATGTGCGGCAAAGCCGAGGTTAAAAACAATTTCGCTTATGTCAGTTCCGAAGATGAAAAGGGTCGACTTGGCGGCACGGACTCCAATGAGAATTAAGCCTAGCCCTAAAAACAGGTTGCTTTTATTATGACGAGCATTACTGAGAAAATACAGCCCTAAAAGCAGGCTTTGCAAAACACCGAGCCAGCACAACACCAATACGACAGTCTCCATTCAATAATGAGCATACGTGATTTTAAATTTATGAAATAGTTATCAGGAATTGATGATTTTTATCATTTGATCGCGGTGTTTTTCGGATGGGAGGTCCCCATAGCCGGCGGCCATGTTATCGACCATATGGTCAACTCTGTCTGTCCCAGGTATCACGCAAGTTACGGTAGGATTTGAAAGAATAAATTTCAAAAAGAACTGGGCCCAGCTATTACAGTCAAATTCGCTAGCCCAGGCGGGGAGCTGTTTTCCTTTTACATTACCAAAAAGGCCACCTCCCTCAAATGGTTGATTGATGATGACAGCAACCTGCTTTTCTTTCGCTAATGGAAACAATCTTTCCTCAGCCTTTCTGCTAACAAGAGAATAGTTAATTTGAAGAAAATCGAGTGTGTTATTCTTAAGGATCTGCTCAACTGAAGAGTAAGCGCTTTCCGTATAATGGGTTATACCAAAGTATCTGATCTTACCAGCTTCCTTCCATTTCCTCAACGTCTTTAAGTGTGTTTGCCAATCAACCAGATTATGGATCTGCATGAGATCAAGCTTATCGCGTTTCAGAAGGGAAAATGAATTGTTCATCTGCCGGATTCCTTCTTCTTCGCCAGTCGTCCAGACTTTTGTTGCAACGAATAATTTTGAATTGAGCGAGAGCTCTGTGGAGAGTTCTCCTACCACTCTTTCAGATCGTCCATACATCGGGGAGCTATCTATTACGCTACCACTTTTTTCAATCAGCGTTTTCAAAACTCCTCTAAGAGGTTCGCGCTCCGACGAGGCATCCCCCACATCAAAGGTCCGCCATGTTCCTACCCCCACAGCAGTGAGCTGCTCTTTTGACGATGGTATAGTCCGTTTGATGACTTTTTTTTGTTGCATCGACGTGATCAACGGAAGTAATCCTAACGCGGAAAGATTATGCAGGCACGTTCGTCGATCCATAACGCCAAAATTTATACTAAAGATAGTGATGCATTGGCGCGTGTCCATCATTTGATGTTTAAATTCATCGACGGATTAATTAATCCGGAAGCTTTAGTTCTACTATTATCCAAATTCGTCTGATGAAATCAAGTTCTTCTGGATTCTTTAAAGGCATTTAACGCAGAGATTTAGTGCGACACTGAGGCTAGTTATTGAGAGGCACGGCGAGCTAAAGGTGTCTGTTCCCATAGTTTATCAGATTCGCGCGGAGGGCGCAAAGTGCAGTTCGTATCAGGCGTAGTCGCGCGTAGCTTGGTTGTAATGCTTCAAAACTTTTAAAGGCTAATTGTCCAAGAATGCGGAAAGTTCTGATGCGCTTTCTGCAAGCGAAGCGCGCGTGTCTCAGCGGCCTTCGCGTCTCGCTGAGCCATCTGTGTCAGGTGAATTTGGCTCACGGTGGCACTCACCACAAAGAAGCAGTGATGCATTTAAAAAAACCCTCTGCGCTAAAAAAATGATTTGTATGTTCTCAAAAAGAATGAGATGAAATTTAATGAAACTTGACAAAGTACGATTAGTTTCTGATCCGCAGATGCACGGAGAAGGAAGTTCCCTGCTGAGGGATGGATTTGACTTTTAGCCGACCGCCGTGCTGACTTACTATTTGCTTGGACAGACTCAGTCCGATGCCTGAGCCTTCCTTGCGGGTGGAAAAAAAGGGAACGAATATTTCTCTCAGATCTTTTTCAGGGATACCTTTTCCGTTATCGGATACTTCAACGATCACGTGGCCATCGGACATAAATCCTTTTAATGTTATTTTTTTGTTCTGTCGGCCCTCCAGGGCGTGAGCACTATTTGTGATGAGATTTATTATTACCTGTTCGATCAACGCGGGGTCAAAACTTGCAGACAACGAAGGGTCGTTTACTTCGAGCGACAGTTTGATTTCCTGACGTTGCAATGTTTCGCTCATTAGCTTTTCGATTCCCTGAAGAAATGTTTTTATGGCGATGATTTCGGGTTTCGGTTTAGGCGTTTTTGTCAGCTTGCGATAATTTTCCACGAATTGAAGGAGGCCTTCACTGCGATGTTGAATGGTGTTGAGTGAAAAACGGATATCTGAAATTGATTCATCCGTCATTGATTCAAGGGATCTTTGAGTTCCATCCTTGGTGGACAACATACCTTGCATGGTTTCGGTCAGCGACGAAATAGGCGTGATGGAGTTCATTATCTCATGCGTAAGGATCCTGATGAGCTTGTGCCATGCCTCAATTTCCTTTTGTTCTATTTCTGAGTTGATATCCTGGAACGTAACGAGCTTGTGCTGCCTTTCAAGAATAAGGTGTGTGCTTACGTCTACGGAAAATATTTTGGTCTCTTCATTTATTTTAATTTCTATAAGTCTCCGGCCGCTTTCACCTAGCTGAGTAACGTGATTGCCAAATTCGGGATTGAGCTGAAGGATATGACTCCAACTCTTTAGCCCTTTTATGTTCAACAGCCCCTCGGCGGTGGGATTTATCAGCACGATTTCGTCTTCAGCGATGGATATGATCCCAACCTGCAGTTGGTTGATCAATACCTGCAGGAATTGGAATTGTGCTTCACGTTCAATCTTCACCCGTTTGTATGCGTCAATAATTTCAGTCATGCCTAGTTGAAGGTCTTTGAACGATTTGCTTAAGGGATGTTGCTTAAATGTTATTGAGAAGTCACCGTGTCTGACGGCGAAGAACAGCCTTGCTAATTCGCGATTTGTATGATTTACGTAATAGATCAATTCTCCGATTTGTGCAACGAGGATCAGGCTGACGATGATCTGATTGAAGAACAACCGGCCATCGCCGAATATCCACGCAAGAAGAAATATATTTCCTACGATCAAGGCGACTCTGATAACCAAAAGGACAGTAAAGCGCATTAGTATTTTTTTTGCAATAAATTCTACTAGAATCACAAACCGTGTTTCTTCATCCTTCGATATAAAGCCGTTCGCGTCATCCCCAACGTTCGTGCCGTGTTACTTACATTGCCGTCATGATCCTGAAGGGACTGCATGATAAACCTCTTCTCCATTTCTTCAAGTGTAACGGGATGTTCTTCTTTCCTGGGCTGAATAGCGGTATTACTAATAAGTAATTCAGGGCTCCTGATCACTTTCCCTTCATTGAGTATTACGGCGCGTTCAACTGCATGCTGAAGTTCCCGAATATTTCCAGGCCAATGATACTTTTTAAGTTTTAGTGTGACGCTTTTATCGACGGCCATGTCCTGGCGTTTGTATTTCTGGCTATAACGTCGAAGAAAGTGATCCAGCAACAAAGGAATGTCTTCAATTCTTTCGCGAAGTGAAGGCACTCTTATTTCTACGGTATTAATCCTGTACAGAAGATCCTGCCTGAATTTTTTTTCATAGACCATTTCGTTCAGTGGCATATTGGTCGCGCAAATGAGCCGAAAGTTGACTGGAATTTCTTTCGTTGAGCCGACGCGTTGGACCTTTCGATGCTGCAGGACTGTCAGTAGCTTGGACTGAGATGCCAGAGAAAGATTTCCGATCTCGTCGAGAAATATTGTGCCGTCGGAAGCGATCTCAAATCGGCCGGCTTTGTCCTGCTTGGCGTCGGTGAAGGCTCCTTTTACGTGTCCAAAGAGTTCGCTTTCGAATAGCGATTCCGTAATGGCACCAAGGTCAACGCTGATAAAGACATTATTCCGGCGAGCTGATTTTCTATGGACTGCGCGAGCCACCAACTCTTTGCCGGTGCCGTTTTCACCGAGTATCAGGACATCAGCTTCGGTTGATGCAACTCGGTCTATCATTTCATGCACCCGTTGAACGGCAGGGGAGTCCCCGATAAAGTCAACATAAGGCTGGTCGATATCGTCGCTTAGTTTTTCCTGGGCGACCTTGAGTTTTTGAACTTCCTTTCGCGATCGTCGCAGTTGTAATGCGGAAAGTATAGTGCCGAGAAGCTTTTGATTCTTCCACGGCTTCAACACGAAATCAACGGCGCCATTTTTCATCGCTTTCACCGCAAGGTCCACTTCACCGTAGGCGGTTATCAAAATGACGACAGCCTGAGTGTCTATTTTAAGTATTTGATCCAGCCAATGAAATCCCTCTTCACCATCATTTACTCCCTTTCGAAAATTCATGTCCAACAGAATCACATCGAATTCTCCATTCTTTACATGGTTTGGAATATTGCCAGGATTCTCCTCAATATGCACATGCGTAAATTCCTGTTTCAAAAACATCTTTGCTGTTTCCAACACATCCCTGTCGTCGTCGACGATTAAGATCCTTGCAGAGTTCATCGTAATTTGATTTCCACCAAATATAGATTCTGTATCAATATCAAACATAGTTGTGTATCGATTTCGATACATTTTTCTTAGTCAACCACTTCATAAACTGCCGTAAGATACTGATATCCAACATATTGAATTAGTGGCATTGCTTTGGTATATTTCGAAGCCATATGATAAAGAATTATCTGCTTATAACTCTTCGGAATTTTGCAAGGAACAGGAGCTACACCCTGATAAACATCCTTGGTCTAAGCATCGGTATCAGTTCCTGCTTGATAATTTTCCTCGTCGTTTCAAACGACCTTAGCTTTGACAAATTCCATTCTCATTATGACCGGATTTACCGGGTAGTCATTGAAGGAAAGACCGCTTCAGGGACTGACTATGGGTCAACAACGCCTTATCCTTTTACGAAAGCTTTTCGCAATGATTTTCCCAACGTGCCGATGATCGCTCAACTCCATATGCAGGAGGATGTCTTAATGAAGGTAGGAGTGGAGAAAAGACGCATGCATAATGTTTTGTTTGCAGATTCTCTGTTTTTTGATGCGTTCGATTTCAAAGTGTTGTCTGGTAATCCAAAGGTCGATCTGGCAGAACCTGGGAAAGTATTCTTAACGAAAACATTGGCTGACAACCTGACGATTGATGGTAAAATGGCTACCACCATAAAACTTGATAACAAACTCGAGTTGGAAGTTGCAGGGATCATAGCAGACCCTCCTCCAAATTCGCACATATCGTTTTCGATGTTGGTTTCCATGCCATCACTTTCGAAAGATTTTATGGGCTTTCCGGTGGATAGCTGGGGTACAACCATTGCTGGATATAACTACCTCGTTTTACCCGAGAATTTATCTCCAGAAAAATTAGAAGATGATCTTAAGAAATTTGTCGCCAAGTACTATTCTCCGGAGGATGCAGCAAGAAAAACATTCAAGCTGCAACCCTTGCGCGAAATTCACTTTGACCAGCAGTACACCGAAAATCCCGGCGATGCATCAAACGCAAACATGAATGACCTCGTGGTGATGGGTGTTTTAGGTGTGTTTATACTTTCCATCGCATGCGTGAATTTTATTAACCTGGCAACAGCACTTGCAATCAAGAAATCAAAGGAGATCGGGATCCGGAAGACACTTGGCGCGCGCCGAAGTCAGCTAACATTATATTTTCTCTCCGAAACATTTCTGTTAACTGTGGTTTCAGTAGTCATCTCGTTGGGTGCGGTGGAATGGCTCCTAAGGTGGCTTAACAGTTTCCTTCAGCTTTCACTAGAACTCAATCTGACAAGCGATCCCTGGTTGGCATCATTTATAATACTGATTGTTTTTTTTACAACAGCGCTTGCGGGATTTTATCCGGCAATAGTTTTATCTGGATTCAACCCATTGGCTGTACTCAAAAATAAGATTACCGCGCAAGGTACCTCTGGAGCAAGCGTGCGCAAGGTACTCGTGGTGTTCCAATTCATTATTGCGCAGGTCCTTATCATGGGTACGCTGATTATAGCCGGGCAAATGGAGTACTTTAGACAGAAACCGTTAGGGTTTGATACTGACGCTATAGTCAATGTTCCTCTTCCGGATAATGCAGGGGTAAAGCTAAACTCATTAAAAACCAGACTTGAATCCAACGCGGCTATAAGGAGTGTTTCCTTATCATTAGGGGCACCCATTTCCGGGAACAATTTCACCACTGGGCATTTCCTCTCTGATAAAGGTCCACAGGAAAGACACACCGTTCAGGTAAAACCGGTTGATCTCTCGTATTTGGAGACCTATGGACTGAGCATGGTGGCAGGTCGCTGGTTTACTGCAACAGAGCAGAATGCTATTCTTCAGGCTGAGGATCCCTGGAAAGCAAACTTCAATTACATTATCAATGAAGCCGGCGCACGCAGACTTGGATTTGCCAATCCGGCAGACATAGTAGGAAAAAAAATTACAACTGGTATTAATGACATCAATGCTGAAGTGATTGGCGTCGTCGGTGATTTTCACACCACGTCATTACACGAAGCTATCGAGCCTGTCATAATGATACTATTACCACAGTTCTTCTATGACGCAGGCATTAAAGTGAATACGAAAGACCTTAGCAGCACAATCGCATTTATTGAGCGCAATTGGCTGGAGGTCTACCCCGAATATGATTTTGAATACCAAGTCCTGGACGACAGTATCGCCAGATTGTATGAGCATGATGCCCGCACATTTACTCTATTCAAAGTGTTCGCGTCCATCTCCATTTTTATCGGTTGTTTGGGGTTGTACGGATTAATTTCCTTTATGGCAAGTCAGAAGCTCAAGGAAGTCGGAATAAGAAAAGTAATGGGAGCATCTGTTGCCAGTATAATGATTCTCTTCTCGAAGGAATTTGTGAAGCTGATAATTATCGCGTTTTGTATTGCGGCGCCATTGGCTTACTACTTTATGAATCAGTGGCTCGAGGGTTTTGCATACCGCATATCGATACCGTGGACAGTCTACGTGGTCGGTGTCGTTTCAACGCTGGTTATTGCGATACTCACCGTGAGTTATCGATCCGCAGAAGCTGCGCGGACGAATCCAGCGGATACGCTTCGCTCGGAATGAGGAGGTATAGGGTATAAGGTATAAGGTAATAGAGTTAAAACATAGAAAGATAAACATGGTTTCGAATTATTTGAAAACTGCCATTAGAAGTATCCTCCGGGAACGACAATATGCGCTGATCAAAATTATTGGGTTAGCTCTGGGTCTTGGAACGAGCATGGTATTGCTACTTTATATATCTCATCAGTTGAGTTATGATTCGATGCATCGTGATGTATCGAGGATGTACAGAGTGAACCAATCCAATATATGGGATCCCAATGGAGGCATTTTCAGTTCGACAGGTCCTGCGGTTGCTTTCGCGCTAAGGAGTGATTTTCCGGAAATAGAAGAAATTCTGAGAATCAACACGCCTTATGAACTCACTGCGCGCTATATAAAGGCGGACGGCGATGTAGTAGCATTTCAGGAGAGCAAGGTGCTCGCGGCAGATTCAAACTTTTTTTCATTTTTCAATTTCAGGCTGAAGGAAGGTGACCCCCGAACCGCTCTCATAGGAAAAAATAAAGTGGTGTTATCGGATAAAGCGGCGTTGCGTTTGTTTGGCAACGAACCCGCAGTGGGTAAGATTATTCAAATTGGCGACGATAGAACCGCTGTGGAAGTGACGGGAGTTACCGAAGAGCAGCCGACAAACATGCACTTTCAATTCGATTACCTTTTGTCGATGTACACGAATCCTAATATCAAAGAATTTGAATGGAGCTGGATATGGACACAGGTAGTTACTTATGTAAAGCTCAGGCCTGGAGTCGATGCAAAGGCATTAGATGAAAAATTGAAAACCTTTGCGGATCGTTATGCGCCGGCGACATTCAAGAGATTGCAAATGGATTATAAGGAGTTTATTAGCGAAAAAGGTCCATGGTTGGTATCCCTTCAGCCGGTCAAGGATATTCATCTCTATTCAGATCAGATCGGAAATCGCATTGGTCCGGTAGCAGATATAAAGTATATATATATCCTAAGTGTTATCGCAGTCTTTATTCTTCTTCTCGCGGTGATAAACTTTGTTAACCTTTCCACTGCCAGAGCGACGAACCGGGCAAAAGAAGTAGGAGTAAAGAAAACTCTTGGCATGATGCGTGGATCACTCATTATCCAGTTCCAGGTTGAGCATATCCTGCTGACGATGGTCTCTATGCTCCTCGGGTTGGGATTTATGGAAATACTGCGACTTATTATTCAACCTTTTGTCGGTATTGAAATTCCATTGTCTGTGTGGAGCGCAAGCACCTTTATTCTGATTATTGTTTTGTTCCCGATTGTTATCGGATTTCTTGCGGGATTATACCCTTCATTTTATCTCACTGCATTCCGACCTGCCCAGGTACTTAAAGGGAAACTGGCGACAGGACTCCGTTCGTCAGGAATGCGAAATGGTTTAGTGGTATTCCAGTTTACGATCTCAATTGCGCTTATGGCTGCAACACTCATCGTTTTTCAGCAGCTTGAATTCTTCCAGTCCAGGAGTGTAGGTTTTGAAAAGGAGAATTTGCTTGTACTAAACAATGCGGAAAAGCTAGGCGATCAATTTGAATCCTTCCGAAATGAAATTTCAGACTTCGATGGAGTAGTTAGTGCTTCTGCGTCAATGGATATCAGGGGAGGCTTTGAAGACATTTATATGCGTGAAGGTGACATGAAAAAACTTTCGATATCAGGATTCAAAGTCGATGAGCACTTCTTTGAAACCACTGAGATACAATTGTTATCAGGTAGACCTTTCGACAAGACCAGGCCATCAGATCAAAATGCGGCGGTAGTGATCAGTGAAACAACAGCGCGTTTTTATGACTGGACTCCGGAAACTGCCTTGGGTAAAAGGATCTTCTACCTCGGTGATGAAATGGGCCCGCAGGAAGTTATCGGTGTGGCCAGGGATTTTCATTTCCGTTCACTTCACCAGAACATCATGCCTACCATGTTTTTTAGTTTGAATTCAAAGGCATTTGGCGACAAAAAAATTGTGCTGATAAGATACAACACGCAGGATATAAAAGGACTCATCGGAAAACTTGAAAACAAGTGGGACAAGTTTGTGGAAGCGGCGCCCTTCTCCGTTTCTTTCTATGACGAGGAAGTGAAAATGCAATATCAGCAAGAACAACGCGCGGCTTCGCTGTTTTCGATATTCACCGGCTTATCAATCACGATTGCAGTTATAGGACTGGTCGGTCTTGTATCGTATTCCGCAGAGCAGCGTAAAAAGGAGATTGGTATTCGTAAAGTATTCGGTGCGTCTCTCTCCCGCATCTATATTATGATCAATACTCAATATGTGCGCCTGCTTTGTATATCGTTACTGATCGCAACACCTACTTCGTGGCTACTCATGCAACAATGGTTGAATACATTTCCCTACAGGGTAGAGGTTAACCCCTTAATTTTTGTGGTTTCAGGTTTAGTTGAGTTGGTGCTTGCGCTGCTTTGCGTCAGTTACCTCGCGCTGCGCGCAGCGTCGCTGAATCCGGCGACGGTTTTGAAGGACGAATAGCGCTTTGCAATTTTTTTTTGATGGTCGGTTTTTCACCCTAGAGAGAGTATAGGACCGAATCATCCGACTGTGTTATATTCGCGCATAATTCATTAACCATGAAAAACCGATTTCAAATAATAGCCCTGGCAGCGGGAATGTTGCTATTTTCTTGTTCTCCTGAAAAAAAGGAGGATGCAGCATCTGGCCTGGGGATTAATCTGGCCAATATTGATACTACCGTAAGGCCGCAGGACGACTTTTTCCAGTATGTTAACGGTGGGTGGCTGAACAGAGCCACCATCCCGGCCGATCAAGGACGATGGGGATCTTTCAACGAATTGCGTGAATTCAACAACGATGCAGTACTCAAAGTCCTCAAGAAGGCAGGAGAGGATACGAAGCTTTATCCCGAAGGTACAGACCAGCGTAAAGCTGCCGACTTCTACTCCATAGGGATGGATTCGTTACTTGCGGAGCGTTCAGGAATTGAACCCATAAGCCCATATCTCGAAAAGATTAAAGGCATCTCAAACAAGAGTGAAATTCAACGCTACCTATCTGAGGATATATTGACGGGCGGTGGTGCATTTTTTGGAATGAGTATTATACCTGACCTGAAGAACAGTAAAAAGGTGGCTGTCTATATTGATGCTGGAGGTCTTGGCCTCCCGGAGCGCGATTACTACCTGAAGGCGGACGAAAAGTCCAAAGAGACCAGGGAAAAATATAAAGCCCACCTTACCAACCTTTTCAAATTAGCTGGAGAGCCCCAGGAAAAGGCAGCCGCGAATGCATCAAAGGTGCTGGCCCTCGAAACGCAACTCGCAAAGTCGATGTTGAGTAAAGAAGAGTCACGCAATCCCGAGTTACAATACAATCCAAAAACATTAGCCGAGCTGTCAAAAATTACCCCTTCGGTAAACTGGCAATCATACTTCACTGATTTGAAGATCAATGAAGACACTATTATCGTCATGCAGCCGAAATATATGATTGAATACGAAAAAGTCATTAACGGCTATTCCCTTGATGATATCAAAACCTATTTGGTATCCGCGCTATTAAGAGGTTCTGCGTCATTGCTGAGTAATGCGTTTGTACAGGAATCATTTGATTTCAATACGAAATATTTACGCGGAACTGACCAAATGCTTCCACGCTGGAAACGAGTACTTGGTGTAACTAACAGTTACCTCGGAGAGGCTATTGGTAAACTGTATGTTGACGAGAATTTCCCGCCGGAGGCGAAAGCAAAGGCGTTAGCAATGGTTGAAAATATTCGACGGGCGTTTGCCGAGCGTATAAAAGGTCTCGATTGGATGTCGGATTCTACAAAACAAATGGCATTGGGAAAACTCAATACTTTTACTGTTAAGATCGGTTATCCGGATCAGTGGAAGGATTATTCAGCACTGGAGATTGACAAGGGGCCTGAGTCAGCGTCTTATTTTAAGAATGCGGTAAACGCAGCAAGGTTCCAGGTACAGGAAGATATTGCAAAACTTGGAAAACCCGTCGATAAGAAGGAATGGTACATGACCCCACAAACGGTGAATGCTTCTTATAATCCATTGTTCAACGAGATCACATTTCCTGCAGGTATCCTTCAAGCGCCGTTTTATGACTATCGGGCCGACGAGGCAGTCAACTATGGGGGTATTGGCGCAGTGATCGGGCATGAGTTGTCACATGGCTTTGATGATATGGGAAGTCAGTTTGATGCCGAAGGAAATCTTAAGAACTGGTGGGCTGAGGTCGACTTAAGCAAGTTCAAGGAGAAAAGTAAGGCCTATGTTGATCAGTTCAATAAGTATGAGCCGCTGCCCGGAGTTTTTGTACAAGGTCAGTTCACACTTGGAGAAAATATCGGCGATCTGGGAGGTCTTGCAATTGCATTTGATGGCCTTCAACTCTTTTACAAGGAGAACGGGAAACCTGGAGACATTGACGGATTTACTCCCGAACAGCGTTTCTTTCTTTCATGGGGTACTATCTGGCGAGCAAAGTATCGCGATGAGACGCTTCGTACCCAGGTACTCACTGATCCTCACTCTCCATCAATGTATCGCGCCAATGGTCCTTTAACCAACTTCGATCCCTTTTATAAAGCGTTTAATGTGGTTGAGGGTGATAAAATGTACAGACCAGAAAACGAAAGAGTAAAGATTTGGTAACTGTAATTGTATGTGAAAGCCTTGATTTTGACTTAATCGGCTTTTTTTTGAGTTGAATTTTTGTAAAACATCCGGACTTTATTATTATTGCCCTCACAATAGGTAGTTATACCATGGGAAGAGGAGATAAAAAGACAAAAAGAGGAAAGATCTGGAAGGATTCTTACGGGAATTCGAGAAAGAAAAAGGCGATCAAAGCAAAGCTGAAGAGATCAAGAACGCGGAAACCTGTACCTGCGGTTGCGACTGAAGAAGCTGCTGCAAAACCAAAAAGAACGGTTACTAAGAAAAAAACCGACGCATAATCGAAATATGAAGTATATCATAAACATAGCATGGTGGTGGCACAGATCGGGATTCGATGTGTGAACAGCCTTGATATGACTTTGCGTTAAGCCGAAGGCCTGCTGTTCACAGCAGGCCTTCGTTTTTTATAACCAAATCCTTGTATTGCTGAATAAATGAAATGAAATACAAACTCAAAACCTTCACGAAAAAGTTGTTAGCCGATACGCTAACCCCCGTGAACATCTATTTGAAGCTCCGCGATGTATATGCAGGCAGTATCTTGTTAGAGAGTTCCGATTATCACGGCCACGAGAACAGCCTTTCTTTTATTTGCTGTGAGCCGATTGCTTCTTTTCAGGTACAAGGAACAACGGCCGAGAAACGATACCCCGACGGAACAATCGACAACGAACCGATCACCAAGGTCGGACATGTCACGACGCTGCTGGAAGATTTTCAGAAGGCATTTGAGATGGAGCCAAACACGTCAAAGTACGCCAATTGTGGTTTGTTTGGTTATATGGCATACGATTCCATTAGATTTTTTGAAGACGTCACTATCAAGCAAACGGAACAGAATATTCCGGATATCCTGTACAAGTTGTATCGATACGTAATTATCGTTGATCATTTCTCCAATGAATTGAATCTGTTCGAGCATTGTTATGACTCGAAAGACGATTGTCGAAGCACGCTTGACAAGGTGGAGCAGATAATTTTCAGCAACCGGTTCGCTACCTATCGTTTCGCCCTTACAGATACAGAGACTTCTAACGTTCGCGATGATGAATTCCTGAACATCGTGGAAAAAGGAAAAGAGCATTGTTACCGTGGTGATGTCTTTCAAATAGTACTATCCAGACGATTTACGACTGGCTTTAAGGGTGATGAGTTTAACGTGTACCGCTCGCTTCGATCAATCAATCCGTCACCATACTTATTCTATTTCGATTATGGAAGCTTCAAGCTCTTTGGATCATCCCCTGAGGCTCAGCTCCAGGTAAAAAATGGAAAGGCTCACATCTTTCCCATTGCCGGTACTTTCAGGCGCTCGGGAAATGATCAGGAGGACGCAACCATCGCAGCAAACCTTGCAGCCGACGAGAAAGAAAATGCGGAACACGTAATGCTTGTCGACCTTGCAAGAAATGATATGAGCCGCAACGCTGAACACGTTACAGTGGAGGTGTTCAAAGAAATCCAGTTCTATTCTCACGTTATTCACCTTGTTTCGAAAGTTAGCGGAAGCTTAAAGGATGATACTTCCGTCGTGGCAATGGCTGCTGATACGTTCCCTGCCGGAACTCTTTCGGGAGCACCCAAACATATGGCCATGACATTGATCAATAAATACGAGAACATAAATAGAAGTTTTTACGGTGGCGCAATTGGTTTTATTGGTTTTGATAACTCATTCAATCATGCCATCATGATCAGGACTTTCCTTAGTCATGAGAACAGACTGATCTTCCAGGCTGGGGCGGGAGTGGTGTCAAAATCAAATGCTCAAAGTGAGCTGCAGGAAGTGAATAATAAATTAGCCGCTTTGCGAAAGGCTGTTCTAATGGCGGAGAAGATTTAAGTGAGACTATAGTAAATATATTTCGATGAGGATACTTGTTATTGATAACTACGATTCGTTCACGTATAACCTGGTTCACATCATTCGTGCGCTGGGGCACAAGATGGATATTTTCCGGAACGACAAGATCGGACTGGCGGAAGTGAAGTCTTACGATAAAATACTTCTATCGCCAGGGCCGGGGATACCGGACGAGGCTGGCATCATGAAGGACATCGTTAAGGAATACGGGCCTGTAAAAAGTATTCTTGGTATTTGTCTGGGCCACCAGGGTATTGGGGAGGTGTATGGCGCGAAGTTGTTCAACATTCCGAAAGTTCTGCATGGAGTAACATCAACAGGATTTGTAAAGGATCGTGGCGAATACCTGTTTAAGAATGTGTCTGATAGCTTTCAGGCAACACATTACCATTCATGGGCGGTGATGCCTGACAGCATAACGTCCGATCTGAAGGTGACAGCAGTAAACAATGAAGGACTGATCATGGGGTTGAGTCACACGCGTTTTGACGTAAAAGGATTACAATTTCATCCTGAGTCTATTATGACACCAGAAGGTCCGACGATGATTGAAAACTGGCTTAATCATTAAACATTTAATAAAAAGAAAAAGCTATCGGCATGAAAGCAATATTTAATGAATTGATTGACCATCGCTCCCTCACAAAGGAATCTGCAAAGAATGTACTGGTCGAGCTGGCATCTGGAAAATACAACCCAAGCCAGATGGCTGCATTCATGACAGTTTACATGATGCGCAGTATTACGGTGGAAGAGCTCCAGGGCTTCCGTGATGCAATGCTGGAACTGTGTGTTCCAGTACGATTTGAACAACCCGTTATGGATGTCTGCGGTACAGGTGGCGATGGAAAAAATACATTTAATATGTCGACGCTTTCGTCGTTTGTTGTGGCTGCAGCCGGTCAACCAGTAGCGAAACACGGAAACTATGGAGTTTCTTCCGCGTGTGGCAGTTCGAACCTTCTGGAATTCTTTGGATATAAATTCACCAACAACATTGATGTGCTAAAGCGCTGCCTTGATCAAGCAAACATTTGTTTCATGCATGCACCGTTGTTCCACCCTGCAATGAAAAATGTGGCGCCGATCCGAAAGGAGCTTGGTGTTAAGACTTTCTTTAATATGCTCGGTCCAATGGTGAATCCTGCATTGCCTACCCGTCAATTGGTAGGCGTGTTTAGCCTGGAACTGGCGCGTCAGTACGGCTATTTATATCAGGACACCGATAAGAATTTTGTTATCCTGCATTCGCTGGATGGCTACGACGAAGTTTCGTTAACCGGGCCATTCAAGTATTTCTATAACGGAGGTGAGAAGGTTGTGGAACCCGCGGACCTTGGATTGCCTAAATTAAAGTATGAGGATATAAAAGGAGGCACGACCGTCGAGGA
This sequence comes from Chryseolinea sp., assembly GCA_035316905.1. Classification (GTDB taxonomy): domain Bacteria; phylum Bacteroidota; class Bacteroidia; order Cytophagales; family Cyclobacteriaceae; genus Chryseolinea. Next base: position 15,018 of record DATHIE010000665.1, read on the forward strand.
ATCGTCTCGCGTATTTATGGACATCCTGGAAGGAAAAGGAACCGCCGCTCAAAATGCAGCTGTCGTCGCGAACGCTGGTATGGCCTTGTACGCCGCAAATCAAAAGGAGGGCATTCTCGCTGCGGTGCAAAAAGCAAAAGACGCACTTGAATCGGGGAAAGCCTTGATAGCATTTAAGAAATTGATGGAAGCAAACAATTAAATCATACTGAGTTATTCATGAATATTCTCGATGAGATCATAGCATATAAAAAAACCGAGGTTGCTACACGCAAGAGCCTTTATCCGGTTAAGTTGCTGGAACAAAGCATCTATTTTTCAGCGCAACCAGTTTCGCTTAAGAAGTACATTCAGCGCGAGGATAAGTCTGGTATAATTGCTGAGATCAAACGCAAGTCACCCTCGAAAGGGGTTATTAATCCGTATGTTTCTGTTGAGCGTACCTCCATCGGATATATGCAGGCCGGTGCGTCTGCACTCTCGGTGCTTACCGACAAAAATTTCTTTGGTGGAAGCAATGACTACCTCACTACCGCCAGAAAATTCAATTTCTGTCCTATTCTTCGAAAAGATTTTACGATTGATGAATATCAGATAGTCGAAGCAAAGTCCATTGGTGCCGATGCGATCTTATTGATAGCTGCGGCCCTGGAGGTTTCAAGATTAAAAGAACTGGCAACGTTCGCTCATTCGTTCGGCCTTGAGGTTCTGCTGGAAGTTCATAACGAGGATGAGTTAAAAGCAAATATTGATGCAGGCGCTGATTTGATTGGCGTTAACAACAGAAATCTGAAGACTTTTGAGCTAAGCATTGAGGTATCCAAACGGCTTGCACCACTGATGCCAAGTAACGCAGTAAAGGTTTCGGAAAGCGGTATTGAGTCCGTTAACACAATCCTGGAACTGAGGAAGTATGGATTCGAAGGATTCCTTATGGGTCAGAATTTTATGCAACACAGCCGTCCGGAAGCAGCATGTAAAGAGTTTATTGAAGAGCTCCGAGCAGCGACAGTAAAAGCAAAGATTAAATGACAGGGGCCGAGAAAATAAAGATCAAAGTATGTGGAATGCGTGATTTAAACAACATCACGCAGGTTACGGCTTTGGGCCCCGATTACATGGGATTTATTTTCTATCCGCCATCGCCGCGTTACGTTGGTCCAGACTTCAAGTTGTTTGATAAAGCTAATCCAGCTATTGTTCGCGTTGGAGTGTTTGTCAACGCAAGCAACGATGAGATAATAAAACAATCGAGGGCCATCGGATTTGACCATGTACAACTTCATGGAAATGAGAGTGTGCAACAGGCGGGGGATCTGAAGGATTCGGGATTTAAAGTAGTCAAAGTGTTTTCTGTTGAAGATGACTTTGATTTCGCCACAACTAGACCATTCGCGCCCGTAGTCGATTACTTCTTGTTCGACACGAAGGGAAAATTTTATGGCGGCAACGCAAAGACCTTCAACTGGAAAATTTTGAATCGTTATGATCAGGATGTCCCGTTCTTTTTAAGCGGTGGCATATCACCTGAGAACGTGAATGATATGAGCTTGCTTGATGGAATGAACCTCTACGCACTGGATGTAAACAGCGGAGTCGAGGAAGCACCCGGGCTTAAGGACCTCAAAAAATTGGAGACCATATTTGAGGCCGTTGAGAAACTTCGGTTGAAACGGCCCGCATCTTGAATGTTTGAAAAATTGAAAAACTTATACCATGAAATACTCGGTAAATGACCAAGGGTACTACGGCAAGTTCGGCGGAGCTTATATCCCGGAGATGTTATACCCAAATGTGGAAGAACTAAGGACAAGGTATCTGGAGATCATCTATGAAGATGGATTCCAGAAAGAATTCAAGAAGTTACTGCGTGACTATGTCGGCCGCCCGACGCCGCTTTACAGGGCTAATCGTCTTTCTGAAAGATATGGTACAAATATCTACCTCAAAAGGGAGGACCTGTGTCATACTGGGGCACACAAGGTCAACAATACAATAGGTCAGATCCTGTTGGCTAAAAGATTGGGAAAACAAAGGATCGTCGCGGAAACGGGAGCAGGACAACATGGTGTTGCCACGGCTACGGTATGCGCTCTTATGGGAATTGAATGCACAGTGTACATGGGAAAAGTCGATATGGAACGGCAAAGACCCAATGTAGAACGCATGCGAATACTTGGCACAAAGGTGGTACCTGCCCTAAGCGGAAGTATGACCCTGAAGGACGCGACAAATGAAGCACTGCGACACTGGATAAATAACCCTACGGATACTCACTATATTATCGGCTCGGTGGTCGGACCGCATCCGTATCCTGACATGGTCACTCGGTTCCAGTCGGTGATCAGCGAAGAGATAAAGAAGCAGTTGTTGGATGAGATCGGGCATCCCTATCCCGATTATGTTATTGCATGCGTAGGAGGTGGAAGCAACGCCGCTGGCGCGTTTTATCATTTTCTGGATAACGAACATGTTCAACTGGTGGGGGTAGAGGCTGCAGGTCATGGAATTGATTCTGGTGAATCCGCTGCCACGACTGTTTTGGGAAAACCTGGGGTACTACACGGTAGTAAAACTTTGTTAATGCAAACAGACGATGGTCAGGTTGTCGAACCCTATTCCATTTCGGCTGGATTGGATTATCCGGGCATTGGGCCTATTCATGCGCACTTGTTCGAAGTTGGCCGTGTAAAATTCCTTAGCGCTACGGACGATGAAGCAATGAATGCAGGAATCGAGCTGAGCCGCACTGAAGGAATTATTCCCGCCATTGAATCCGCACATGCTATTGCAGTATTAAACCAATTTGAATTTGATAAGGACGATGTGGTGGTCGTGAACCTTTCAGGGCGCGGGGATAAAGACCTGGAGACTTATATAAAATGGGGGAAATACTAGCATTGTTAATGCAGGGTCACGACGATCACAAAGGAAGCACTCCCGATAGCTATCGGGAGATCACGACGTGAAGGGCTAAATACGCCGTGTGTGGTTCGTAGTGGACATTGTGACCTGCAATATATGCTAATGCAGATCATGTGATTAAAAAGTAATGGTCATCAATGTTTTAAAAATGAAAAATAGAATTAAAGACCTTTTCGAATCAAAGAAGGAAAATATTCTTTCTGTGTTTTACACAGCGGGTTTTCCAACGCTGGAAAGTACTCAGCTCATTGCAGAGACGTTGGCAAAGGCTGGAGCTGATATCATCGAGATAGGAATACCTTATTCAGATCCTATCGCCGATGGTCCTACTATCCAGGAAAGCAATACGGTGGCGCTGAAGAATGGAATCAATTTGACATTGATCCTTAAACTTGTGAAGGATATTCGCAAAAGCGTTGATATTCCCATTATCCTGATGGGATACGTCAACCCCGTATTGCAGTATGGAATTGAGCGCTTCGCCCGTGACGCTGCGGAAGCGGGTGTCGATGGTGTAATTCTCCCTGACTTGCCCATGTCGGCTTTTCTTGATGAATACAAAACATTATTTGAGTCAGTGAATCTGAGCAATACGTTCCTGATCTCACCAACAACGTCAGAAGAGCGAATCAGAAAAATAGATTCGATAACGGACGGATTTATCTATGCCGTGTCGGCATCAAGCATTACGGGCGCAAAAGGCAAGTTCACAGATGAGCAGATCACTTATTTCAAGAGGTTAAAAGATATGAACTTGAAAAACCCATTTTTGATCGGCTTCGGTATATCCAATAATGAAAGCTTTTCAACAGCGAGCAATTATGGAGCCGGGGCAATTGTCGGAAGTGCTTTTATCAATTTGTTAAAGGACTCAAAAAATGTCAGCGCCGACACAACGGCTTTTGTTCAGTCCTTAAAGTTTAGAAATAACTAACTCGACATGATTATCCAATTGCAGAAGGATGTCGCATCCATGGAGAAAGACGCGATTGTCAACAAGATCAGAAGCCTGGATTACAAGACCACCGAGGTCAAGACCCAAAAGAATACTTATATCGTCGGCATCGGGAAAAAGGAGTTTGATATCCGCTTGCTGGGACACATGAGAGGGATCGAAGATATTCACCGCGTGTCTGACGATTACAAGCTAGTGTCGAGAAAGTGGAAAGTGGAACGAACAAAAATCGACCTCGGGGACGACGTAATAATTGCAAATGGATCCTTATCGATCATGGCCGGTCCCTGTTCAATTGAAAATGAAGCGCAGGTTGAAAAAACAATCAATCATCTTAAGTCAAATGGTGTGACGATCATGAGGGGAGGGGTATTTAAGCCTCGAAGTTCTCCCTATGCATTTCGTGGCCTTGGCGTTGAAGGTTTGAAGATGTGGTATGCTTGTGCGAGAAAAGCGGGAATAAAGATCATTAGCGAAGTGATGCAGGTTAGTCAGATCGCTGAGATGTATGACTACGTCGACGTGTTCCAGGTAGGAGCGCGAAACACACAGAACTTCAATTTGCTGGATGAACTAGGCAAAGCCGATAAAGCGGTGATGATCAAACGGGGGATATCAGGAACAATAGAGGAACTGCTTTATTCCGCAGAATACGTGTTTGCCGCCGGAAACGAAAAGCTGATGCTATGTGAGCGAGGAATACGAACTTACGAAAGGGCAAGTCGCAATACGATGGATCTGAATGCTATTCCGATCTTAAAAGAAAAGACTCATCTGCCGGTGATCGCCGATCCGTCTCACGGTATCGGTATCCGCGAGTATGTGGAGCCGATTGCCCTTGCTGCGGTAATGGCGGGCGCCGACGGAGTCATTTACGAGACGCACGAAAAGCCTGAAGAAGCAGCTTCGGACGGTCAACAGACGCTCGACTTTGAGGAATCAAGTCGTTTGATCGACAAGTTGAAAAAAGTGTTCGAACTGAGACAATCATTTTAGCATGTTTGAATTGACTAACGTGAGCACGTTTCAAAAATAATCTGAATACCCATGACACTTTACGGAATCAAGAATTGTAACACAGTTAAGAATGCGGTCAGTTGGCTCAATAGTAAGAAAGTGAAATTTGATTTCCATGATTACAAAAGCAAAGGCATTACCGAGGAAAAATTGAAAGCGTGGAGCAAACAGGTAGGATGGGAGAGTCTTGTGAACAAAAGAGGAACTACCTGGAGGCAGCTGGATGAAACTACTCAACAAAAGATTACAAATGAGAAAGCCGCAATCGCTTTGATGATAGATAAGACAACTGTGATAAAGCGGCCATTGGTCGAGGATAACGGGAAAGTGATTGCGCTGGGATTTGACGAATCAATCTACAGCGAAGTATTTTCTTAGTTGATAGTCCACAGTTAGTTGGTCCATAGTCCATGGTTTGTTAGTCGAACTTGCCAATACAAATATCAGCGATCAACTTGCGCACCATCAAGCGTCACTAAGCCCACCATCGACTATCGACCATGGACTATGGACTCTCACAGCCCGTCAATACTTTCCTTAATGAATACTGTGAACCGGGTCCATTCGCCGGGAAGGCTGTCTACTTCAATACGACCGTTCATCTTTTCCACCTGTTGTTTAACAAGGTAAAGTCCCAGACCTTTACCTTCAATGTGTGTGTGGAAGCGCTTGTATAATTTAAACAAGTCGCCTCTGAACTTCACCAGGTCGATACCCAGGCCGTTGTCAGCCACTTCGATCGCAATAAAATCATCCTTACGGTAAGAAGAAAGATCTATTACCAAAGATCGTTCAGGTGAACGGTACTGAATTGCATTGCTGATAAGGTTATAGAGAATACTGTTCATGTATGCCTTGATGCATATGATTTCATCCGCTTCAAAGTTTTGTCTTATCGTAACATCTTTTTCCGTAATAAAGACGTTCAGCGATTGAGTAATAAGGTTTACCTCTGTTTCGAGACTTACTTTTTCCGTCGCGTGAAATTTGTCTTTGCGAATGTCAATGATCTTGTTGAGGTCATGGATGACGGTTTCAAGGGATTGAGCTGATTTCTCCATGAGTGTAAAGACGCTTGCCCTTTCTTCTGGTTCTACAGAGAGATGATAAATATTCATTAGACCGAGCATGCTGGCGACCGGCCCGCGTAGATTGTGTGAAACAGTATACGAAAACTGTTGAAGCTCGTGATTCTGAACTACCAGTTGTTGATTTGTGTCCAACAAATCTTTGCTTTTGACATCTAAAGATTTTTCCAGTTGAAGATTTTGTTTTTCCAGTTCCCCTTTTTGTCGCTCAATTTCGTTGTGAGCTGTAAGAAGACTTTCCTGGCTCTGCATCAACTCTTCGCTTTGTGCCTGGATTTCTTCGTTTTGTGTCTCGACGTCCTGGTTTAGCTGGAACAAATCCTTGTTACGCTGCTTAAGCTCGTCATTCTTTTCATTCAGGCTTCGAATCAGGATCTCATTCTCCTTTTCAAAGTATTCAAATAGCGTCTTAAGGAAAACGATACAACCAATGAGAAAAAATTCCGATACATAAATAATTACATTATTGGCTACGTAACGTCCCGCGGTGTAGAAAGGCGTATCAGCTTCGGCACTGAACCAGAATAATGCGGGATCGATCAGAACAAGTATGGTTAGGTTTAGTCCAAGGGTAGGTAGCAAGTACCGTATTTCCCTTGTGGAAAAAAGCATGAGAGGCACAACAGATGTTACAATCAGTGTGCAAAATAATCCTGGGCT
>DATHIE010000666.1:0-5114 GCA_035316905.1 Chryseolinea sp.
AGAATTACGCGCAACCTTTGATTGTGAACATCCACTCAGCAGGCTTGCAACGGGTGGGCCAGCTGCCAACGCACCGAGCGTTGCCGCACTGGTCGCCTTAATAAAATCACGTCTGTTCCAAGTTCCTTTCATCTATTTCAAATCTTGAAATATATACCCTTATACCATATACCTTATACCTTCTCTCAATTTACGATTTTCTTCCTCCAAGTCCACCCAATGCCCATCAGTAGATCAATTGAAATTCGGGGTGCAAGGTCATCGCCCAAATAAAATCCTGAATTGCATTCCCGGAGGGCGTTTGTCCCAGTGATTTCAAAGCGATTGCTTCTTCTTCTGTGGCCGGCAGTCGTCCCAGGGTATTTCTGTAGACTTCCCGCACCAACGTTGTCACGTCGGGATATTTCGTTTTCCAGCTTTCGGCACCACGCTGGATTGCTTCATTAAAGCGAGTGCCGTTTGTCAACTCGAGCGCTTGCAATAAGTTTGCCTGAGAGGATCGGCTTGTAGATACCGTCTCGCGAGTTGGTCTTCCCAACGCTGTGAGGTACGGATCATTCTTCACAAGCGCAGCCCGCGCAAATGGAATACTCTTCTTGGCATACGCAGGCAGCAAATTGTAGACAATGACACTATCAGGATAAACCGGTTCGATTGCAGCGCTGACTGCGTCCGTAAATTGTTCCGCTGTTAAACGTCTCCTTAACATGCCGCCAAATACATAATCAGGTGCACCTATCAACGCTTCTTCTTTAAACCCAACCGACGGAAGCTGGTACGTCCTCGATGTTAATATTTTGAAGAGTAGTTTTTTGATATCGCGACCGTCAGCTACAAAATCTGACGCAAGCCAATCTAGTAAGTCCTGACTCCACGGTTCATTGTCCATTACATCAACGGGCTCCACAATTCCACGTCCCATGAGCTGAGCCCATACTCGATTCACCAGGGTCCGGTAAAGGCGGCCGTCCTTTGGCTGAACAAGAAAATCGGCAAGCTGCTTTAACCTTTCGTCCGTTACCGCTTCCGTATTTATTTCTCCCAATTCTTTAAATAAGAGTCGCCGGCCGGCAACTTTTCCTGTAGGCTTGTCACATCGGTTTATCTCAAGTGTTGTGTCCGAAAAAATGTTTGCAAAGGCATAAGCATCATCCAGCTTCCAGTCGCTAATAAAACTATCGTGACAAGAAGCGCATTTGATATTGAGTCCCAGAAATACCTGTGAAACATTTTGCGCTGCCTGCATCTCCGTCCGTTGGCTCGCATTGATCGTGCCTCGCCACTTGATACCTTCGATGAATCCTTTTGACTCTTTGTTCGGGCTGATAAGTTCCTTGACAAAAGAATCGTACGGCTTGTTATTCTTCAGCGTTGCGTATAGCCATTTAGTGATGTCGAACCGGCCTCCAGTGATATAACCCGTTCCCGTGTAGTCGTTCCTCAATGCATCATTCCAGAAAGTGAGCCATTGTTGAGCATAATCGTCATTTCTTGCCAGCAATCTTTTAACCATGATCTCCCGCTTTCCGGGATCGCTATCCTTGATGAATGCATCAATAGAATCCGGTGGTGGCAGAAGGCCGATCACGTCGAGGTAAATCCGTCGCAGGAAGATATGGTCGTTGACGGGATCGCTCCACTCCACATCATTCTTTCGAAAGTAGTCATCTACAAAGTGGTCGATCGGATTGATCATATCATCAGGACCTTCAGGGATCGCCGGCATGCGAGGTTCAAGAGCAGCCACCCGATATATACTCTTCTCCGGGCCGGAAGGCCATGGAGCACCGTTCTTGATCCAGAATTCTAAAACAGCTATTTCACGTTCCGATAATTTCTTTCCCTTTTCCGGCATCACATCCTTGTGATTCGCTGACAGCGATACACGCCGTATCATTTCGCTTTTTTCAGGATGCTCCGGAACAACCACGACACCGTCTTCACCACCTTTCATTATCGCTTCACGACTGTCCAGCCGTAGCTCACCTTTCACTTTAGCCTTGCCATGGCACTTATAACAATGATGCGCGAAAATTGTACGCACCTCAACATTCAACTCCTGGATATTTTCCTCCGAAAGCTGTCCATCTTTTACAGCCAGCACGTCGGCTTTATTTCCATTAATATTCTTCTGCTCTTCGGAAGGAAAAGCACCGGTTAAATAGTCATCGCCATGAGTAAGCATTGCACCGTAGTGCCCTGCAAACCCAACAAACATCACAGTTATAATAAGCAAGATAAACTGGACCTTCTGTAAATTCTGTGATGCCGCAATAGCCATTAGCACCGACAAGATCATTGTTGCAATCCCTGACCATTGGTGAATGGGAAGGAGGTCGCCACCGTAGTCGTCGGTATTCGACAGCAAAAGACCAAATACCACGGCGAGAACAGCTGAGGCTGAACCAACATAGATCAGCGCACGAATTGCGTCGCTCATGGACCTTTTGCCGCTCATCCTCTGAATAAATTCCAACAACAATGCCACTATGATAAGGCTGATGGGAAAGTGCACGATCATCGGATGAAGTCTCCCGAGGAACTTCCAAAGCCAAAAGGCTTCGACATCTACAGGTTGAGCTTCCTGAGCGAATAAAGGGTTAATGGCGAGGCAAAGGAGAAGCAATAAAGCTATCGATTTTGCCAGGGCGCCGTTAGAGGTGGATGGGCGTATATTATTGATTTTCAAGAGAGTAAAACACTTCAACCAAAATAACAATAAATGCCGCCATTATTTAGCGCCGTTTGACAAAAAATCAGGCTGTCCTGAATTTGTCACAATCATCAAAAAAAGTACATCGAATAGCGCGCTGAACACGAGCACACACGCACAACACCAAATATTTCGCTGTCAAACACTTATCATTTTACGAGACACACAGGCCATTTTGCGCAATGATCAACAAAGCCAATGAGGCGTTTTACAGTACGAGTAAAAACCGCCTTTATCTGAGAATAGGTTGTTTCACCGATTGATAGTTTCCTCCCTGGTTTCTTCAATGAACATTTGAATTGTTGGTTATAGTGTCGCTTTAATTTCCGGTTGGCAAGAGTCAGATGTTACGTTGGAATTCGTTTACGGAGGTTAATAGTTCAATCGATTTCTGAATGCGACGTCCACGCTACAACTCCTGGCCAACCCCTCTCAAGCAATGGGTATGAAGATTAATTTAAAAAGCAAGAATGATGAGGAGTGTCTGCAGATTAATTGTTCTGGTAGTTTGGTGTTCGAATGCATTTGGTCAGAAGATATCTTATACAGTAAACAATGGCGTTCATATCGCAGGTGTTGACGGGACAAACGCTGTCATATACGATAATGATCTTATATATGATACTCCTGATCCGTTCTTCATCTGGTTGAAGGCCAACAAAGGTCAGCTTCGTCTGGTGGGTAACATCAATACCCGCGACATGTACAACCAGCCGAACTACATGTTTACACACGACGATACTTTCAAAGACTGGGTCGATCTGTACAACAGGGCTCAACAATCGGGCCTTCGGAATATTCCTGCTCCTATAAAAGGATCAGGCGTAGCGTTAGCTAGACCTGGCAGCGGAGTAATTGAACAAACTCAGTGGAGCTCAAGCCCGGGCAGTGATTTGATCATTGCCGAAGCCCGCAAGGCTACTCCTGAAAAACCTCTTGTCATTTTTGTCGGAGGAAATGCTACATCCGTGGCCAATGCCTATCTGAAAGATAATTCTATAGCGAACAAAGTGATCGTCTTCCAAATCGACGGTTACAGGTACAATAGGCAAACCTACAACACCACTGACCCTTGGTCGGCCTATGTCGTGATGAAAAGATTTCGTTACGTCGCCTGGAGTGGAAACCCGTATGGAATGTATGATGCACACAGACCTATTCTGGGTGTTGACCTTACCGGTATGCCGACCAATTCATTCACTGACATTATACGGTACTGGTACACGGGTGGCTATTATGCAGTCTACAAGGATATAGGAGATGCTCCAATTGTACTTTGGTATTTCAACAACTCCGTATGGAGAAATGTCGATAGGAAACTCGAGAATGAACAAACAACCACAAGCGACACGTTCGATTACCTACAGGTATCTGACAATGACTTTGCCGCATATGGGCCCATGCTGAGTGCTTTCATAAGAGACCCGGCAAGCTACGCGGCGACACAAACGAATAGTCCTCCTACTGTCAATCTCACAGGTCCGGCTAACAACGCAAGTTTTACCGCTGGGTCAAACATCGCACTGACTGCAACGGCATCTGATACCGATGGCTCCATATCGAGAGTGGAATTTTTTTACGGAACTACTAAGGTTGGCGAAGACCTTTCAAGTCCCTACACTTTTGCCTGGAACAACGTTCCAGCCGGTAGTTACACGCTTACAGCCAGAGCTACGGATAATCAGAATGCCATTCAGACATCGTCAGCAGCAACGATCACTGTGACCACACCTAATACACCTCCATCGGTCGCATTAACGGCTCCTGCGAACAACGCCTCTTTTGCGGCAGGTGCATCTGTAACGATATCAGCTAACGCCTCAGATGGTAATGGGTCTGTCACAAAAGTGGAATTCTTTAACGGTACTACGAAGTTGGGCGAAGATGCGACCAGCCCTTACTCCTTTGTATGGGCAAGTGTTCCCGCAGGAACGTTTAGCATCACGGCGCGAGCTACAGACAACGAGAATGCAACCGCTTCATCGAGTGCCATTACGATCAATGTAGTTGCAAACGCTCCACCGGCGGTGACACTAACGGCACCGGCAAACAATGCATCCTTTGCAGCAGGCGCATCATTGACGCTGACAGCAACTGCATCTGATAGCGATGGGTCGATAACGAAGGTTGAGTTTTACAGTGGAGTAACTAAACTTGGCGAAGATGCGTCGAGCCCGTATTCTTTTACGTGGCCGAGCGTACCAGCCGGAACTTACTCGATAACTGCAAAGGCTACAGACAATCAAAATGCCTTGGCCACTTCTTCCGCATCAACCATTACAGCTATAGCTAGCAACGTACCGCCAACGGTTACACTATCAGCACCAGCAAACAATGCATCTTTTGCAGCAGGTGCTTCGATAACACTCACAGCTAACGCAACTGACAATGGTGGATCAGT
>DATHIE010000667.1:0-3504 GCA_035316905.1 Chryseolinea sp.
TGGAATGTGATAAGCTCAACATCCACGTCAGTGATAGGTTGGGTTATCTGTTTCATACGATTAGAAAGTTTCGTACTCCAAATATAAAAAGCAAAAAAAAATTTGTCCAAGCTTTTCGGATAACTTTTTTCTACAGTCGGAACGGCCCCGGGAGTTATTTGTTGCCCGTCAATCTATGGGTGGTAGTGAGCATCCTTAAAGCTTCGGTCAAATCGGTAGCTGTCCCCAGCTACTTAGCTACCTAGGTGTAAAATAAAAAGAGACTGATCGTTTCGACCAGCCTCTTTTCGATTTAACCATAGAATAAAGCCAATTTAACCGCAGCAAGGACCGTTAATGTCTTCCAGTACGTGGCATGAACAGCCCGCCTTTAACCATCCGGTTGTCAGAAGAACATTGCCGAAAACATGGTCTAAATTAAACTCAATCACATACACCTGCGCTTCAGGTAGATTATCAAACTTCACGATATTGTCGGTGGATACGTTGCATCCAGTGCCGTCTCCTTCTGAAGATGACAAAAGCCAGTTTACGCCGTTAACTTTTGCCCATTGGAAATTAGCTATAGCAACTTCACTTGTAGGATCAGGGCAGTTGTTTAAGTCGATGATGAAATGGCTCACAGCCTTCGCTCCAGGCGCCAACGTTATTGTGTACTTCCAATAAGTACCGTCGTTGTAAACCTGAAGGGCATAATCTTCTTCTTTACTTTCGCAATTACCATTCGTGTTGCCGTTTAGTGCATTATTTTTTTTCGCTGAAGCGTCAGCGGGGGGCCCAGCGACATCTTCAGAACCATCAGAACATGCGAAGGCGAAAACCACCACCGCTACGATACCTAGAACTCTCGACATTTTTAGGCGTGTGAGAGAAAGCCAATCGATAGATTTCATACCATTTTGAGTTTAGTTATAAGTAATAAAATTATGTATCTCTTGAACCTGTCGTGATGACCATTATCATTGAAGAACAAGATTGTTGTGGGAACGTCGAGTTGCGGTTACTCCCGTGAGACTTATAAGATGCCAAAAATCATTTACTCAAGGCTGTTGACCAAAATGGGAATCATTCCCTCTGAGGTTGCGGATTTTCGGAGGGTGTTACTGTTCGTAATTAGGCTTCCTTATTAAAGTTTTCTGCTCGCCAATTCTAAGGTTGAGTTGCAATTCGTGAGAGCTTGTTGAGGTAAATTCGCCGGCGGTGGGAGGTAATTCGTAACTGTAGCCAAACCGGAATTTATTGATTGCCATTCCTAAAAAAAATGCGACTCCTTGTGTATTATGATATGACGCTCCAGTCCATATTCTTTCTTTGAGGTATATCAGTGTAGCAGCCTCCCATGAATTCTGGTTGTCACGAGCCAATCGATAGAAGAAATACGGTTCGATATAAATTAGATCCGGAGACACTTCAAATTTATAGCTAAGGGAATATAGTTGATTCAAGAGTTGTGACAGTTCATTGTCAGCAAGTTTCTGCGGACTTATATAGGATTGTCCAAAAAGGCGTGGAAGAGCAAAGCCGAACTTTAGTCCTTTGAATGTATACACCAATCCAAAACTAGCATCTGCGTAAGCTTTGTTGTCCGATGCGTTCAAGATCGCAGGATCGTTGCTATAGTCGGCACCTTCCAGATCAAGATCATTATATCCGACGCCTAACGTTAGCCCAAAAGATAGGGTCTGGTCTTTTGCTACTGGAATTCTATAAGCGAAGATCGTTTTTGCCAACGTGTTCCTAAGGGCTACCGACTCCTGAGTAACAATACTTACCCCGATGGATGCACGAGAGTACATTGCAAATTGTGCGGCAATACCAGAAGCAACAGGCGCGTCTTCGATCTTTAGCCATTGCTGCCGGTGTATAAGAGAGACTTCGGTATAGGAATCTATTGCATTGAATGCGGGATTAAATAAAAATGGATTAAGGTTAAATTGTCTGAACGCAGGCAAATTCTGTGAGAGGACGATGTCCGTCAGACAAGAGATAAATGCTATCAACAGAATTTTTCGCACTGACTGATTGGTTATCGTACAATTCTTACCCCTCCCGTTACGTCTGGGCTACCCGTGCAACTTATTATGTAAAAATACGCTTCCTCTTCCAACGCTCGCCCGTCCATTGCTCTTCCGTCCCAACTGCCGTCGTATGTTTTCATTTCGTAAACCAGCTTTCCGAAACGATTAAAGACCGTGACTTTGCATCCTGAATATTTATCGTACTCACTCCACTTCCAATAATCGTTTATTCCATCGTCATTGGGGGAAAATATTTTTTCAAATTGTCTCCCAGCTACTTGTGGAGACGTCTGCAAGAGACTTGCGCGTCGCGGGCTGTTTTCAAGAACGGTGCGCATGCGGACAATTTGCCCCTTTGTAAAAAGATTCAGGCACGCATCGTCGGTGAGATCGAGGTAATTCTGAAACATCGCAGGTCGAGGACTTGCCGATGGACACTGTAATTGTGGGTGACTTGGGCAGCCTGATGTAGATCCCGATTGAGAAGGGGTATCGCTTACGTAGTCATTCCCATCGCAGTTTGACTCATCGCCCCAAATGTGCCGCAGTCCAAAAAAATGCCCCATTTCATGTGTTGCTGTTCGCCCTTTGTCCAATCCGAGACCAAGATTAAAGTTTCCATAGTCGGAAGATCCGAAAGCGGTATACTTGACGACGATGCCATCGGTTAAAGGATCGGTGGAAGAATTTTCTAAGCCGGGTAAGGTGGAAACGGGAAATTGAGAATAGCCAGCAAAGTCATTAAGGTTACATATCCATATGTTCAAGTAGCTATTTGCGTCCCAATAGCTGAGCGATTTTAATTGTACATCGTCTTCCATGTTCCAGTTTGGTTTAGGACCCCTCACGCGGTTAATGCCATTCGTAGGATTCCCGGCAGGGTCTAATTCGGCAAGCATAAATTCTATGTCCATGCTACCGGCAACGGGTACAAACTCCGGTGGCGTGTCTCCCGCATCAGTGTTCAGTCTTTTGAAATCCAGATTAAGTACTTCTAACTGGGACAAGATTTGCTCCTCCGAAATATTAGATCCAAGGCCAATAGGCTCGCCATTGTGAATGACATGTATTACAATAGGCACTTCATATTCGATGGCGGCTTCCCGCCCTGTTGGCGCCTGGAGTTTTAGGGAACCTTGTTTCTGCTGCAACCACTCTTCAAACTTTTGTTCGCTCTCCAGGGGACGCGTTTTTTCCTGTAGGCTTCTGTAATACATAGTACCACATCGTTGTTGACAAATAGAGATCAGCGGCAGAACTGAGAGGAGTAGCAGGAGAGCGATCCTACCTTTCATTGTTAAATATTCCGGAAAACGAGCTATTCGGGACATTCTTAATTTCAGCAATGTCGGCAAACTTATAGATGGAAGCTAGTCGATCCGTTTCAATTTTTTTTCTAACGATTCAAAAGTTATTTTCTTACACATGTTCGTTCATGTGTTAGTCCCAACCGCTAAGTCGTTCTAAAGAATTGTGAGTTGACTAT
>DATHIE010000668.1:0-2630 GCA_035316905.1 Chryseolinea sp.
ATGTAAAGCTTGACTATGCCAAAGCCAGGACAAAACGAGCTCCGGAAGAGAACAGGTTTACAAAAACGGTTCTCGACTTCAACCTCGATGAGCCTACTGAAATGTCAATATTGCCTGATGGAAGAATAATGTTCGTTGAACGCAAAGGCACCGTAAAGCTTTATGATGCGGCGGACGGCAAAGTAAAAATCATTAACACGATGAATGTCGGAACGAAGTTTGAAGACGGCATGATCGGTCTTGCTATCGATCCCAAGTTCAGCGAAAATCATTGGGTGTATATTTTTTACTCTCATCCTGAAAAATCAGCCAACATCGTATCAAGATTTGTTTTTGCCGACAACAAACTTGACCTCACCTCAGAAAAACAAATTATTGAAGTAGTAACACAACGAGATCAATGTTGTCATACTGGAGGATCGCTCTTGTTCGGTCCTGATGGAAACTTATTTATCTCAACAGGAGACAATACGAGTCCGTTTGCTTCGGATGGATATAGTCCTTCTGATGAAATTCCGGGCCGTTCGCCGTTTGATGCACAAAAGTCCTCTGCAAACACAAACGATCTTCGCGGCAAAATCCTGCGCATTCACATTGAGCCGGATGGATCGTACACAATTCCCGAAGGAAATCTTTTTGCTAAAGGCGAGGCAAACACAAGACCAGAGATCTATGTCATGGGATGCCGCAATCCTTACAGGATATCCATAGACGAAAAGACCGGGTATTTGTATTGGGGAGAAGTAGGACCTGATGCGGGTCAGAATGATTCACTACGTGGTCCACGCGGACACGATGAAGTTAACCAGGCGAAGAAAGCTGGTTTTTTCGGTTGGCCTTATTTTGTTGGCAAAAACTATCCATACGCCAAGTACGACTTTCAAAAGAAGGCGGTCCTTGCAAAGTGGGATCCCAACGCTCCCATAAATGAGTCACCCAACAACACCGGCAAGCGCGAGTTACCTGCTGTTAGTCCACCTTTCATCTGGTATCCGTATGCAAAGTCAGACGATTTCCCTATGCTAAAAGAAGGGGGCAGAAACGCAATGGCCGGGCCGGTTTATTATAGCGAAAACTATAAAGGAGTAACAACAGCTTTTCCCGAGTACTTTGATGGAAAACTTCTCATCTATGACTGGATACGCAATTGGATGTTCCTGGTCACAATGGATAAAGAAGGTGCGATCCAGGATATGGAACCATTTATGGCGAACACGAAGTTCAACAACATGTGTGACATGGCTTACGGCCCCGACGGCAAGCTATACATGCTGGAATATGGAACGGTCTGGTTCAAACAAAACCTTGATGCCCGGCTGATACGCATTGACTACAATGGAGGTAACAGACCACCGGTTGCTCAACTGGTAGCGGATAAAGTTTCTGGTGGCGTTCCGCTTACCGTTAATTTCTCTTCTAAAGGAACGAACGATCCCGACGGCGACAACGTCACATATGAGCTTGAGGCTGCAGGTCAGAAGCTGACGTCACCTGATGGTAACTTTGCGGTTACGTTCGACAAACAAGGAGTCATCGACGCAAAGCTTACGGTAAAAGATGACAAAGGATCAAGTGCGACGTCACAAGAGCAGGTGGTTGCCGGGAATGAACCTCCCGTCGTTACCGCCGAGATCGTCGAAGGGAACAAGACATTCTATTTCCCGAATACCCCGGTTAAGTATGCAGTGACGGTCACAGATAAAGAGGATGGGTCATCGAAGGATGGCAAAATCGGTACCGATGCGGTCACCGTTACATTCAATTATCTGAAAGGATTCGACATGACACAAATAGCTCAAGGCCATCAAATGCCAACGGCAGAGCTACCTGGCAAGGCTCTTATTGAAAAGAGTGATTGCAAATCCTGTCACACTATTGATCAGAAATCAGCCGGTCCGAGCTATAAGGATGTAGCTGCGAAATATAAAGGTCAAAAAGGCGCAGTTGATTTGCTGGCCGCGAAAGTCGTAAAGGGTGGTGCAGGTGTTTGGGGAACCACTGAAATGGCTGCGCATCCTCAGATAGCTGTGGAGGATGCAAAGAAGATGGTGGAATTCATCGTCTCGCTAGGAGAAGTAAAGACAGAAAAGAAACTTCCATTATCAGGAAGCGCATCGACAGGGAATGAAACCGACGGAGCTTATATCCTGGCTGCCACTTATTTCGACAAGGGTGCTGATAAGGTCCCGTCGCTGTCTACGGCCAGTTCAATAGCTCTGCGTAGCGGAATGCTCGGAGCAAATCAGGTCGACGAATTAAGCCTGGCGAGGAAGGTCAGCTATCAGGGTAGCACATCGCTGGAAAACGTTATAAACGGAGCGTTTGCCGGTTATAAAAAACTTGATTTAACTGGCGTCAAAAAAGCTACTTTGCTTACATTCGTTTTGGATCCAGAACACAATCCGGGCGGTGAGATTGAGATCCGGCTGGATAAACCAGATGGAAAACTCCTTGGAAAGGTGACTGCGTCAAATAAAAAAGGACCTTCAACTTTAGTTACTGGACTTGATGGAGAAAGCGGCTTCCACGACCTATATGTAGTGTTTAAGAACCCTCAAGCCGGCGACAAATCGATGTTTTATTTTGGTGGAATACGACTACAAAACAAATAGCCCACTAAACCTATAACC
>DATHIE010000669.1:0-16773 GCA_035316905.1 Chryseolinea sp.
CAGAAGATTTGCCCCTCAGGGTGAAACCTTCGATCGCCTTGTCGAACAGTGGCATCAGCTGAAGACTGATGAAGGCGCTCAATATGATCGCGTGGAAAAATTTGATGGAACTGATATTGCACCCATGATCACCTATGGTACAAATCCTGGTATGGGTATAAAGGTGACTGATCGAATTCCAACCGTGAACGAACTGAAAGATATCAGCGAGCAAACATCCTTTACCAAGTCACTGGACTACATGGGCCTCGAGCCGGGGTCGGCCATCCTTGGAAAAGTGGTCGATTATGTTTTTATCGGAAGCTGTACGAATGCCCGCATCGAAGATTTGAGAATGGTCGCATCCATTGTTAAAGGCAAGAAGAAAGCATCAAATGTTGAAGTGTGGGTAGTGCCTGGGTCAAAGCAGGTGGAGAATCAAGCAAGAGAAGAAGGTCTGGATAAGATCTTTGAAGCGGCTGGTTTCCAGTTGAGGCAACCTGGATGTTCGGCGTGTCTTGGCATGAACGAAGACAAGATTCCTGCTGGCAAGTATTGTATCAGTACATCCAATCGAAACTTTGAAGGTAGGCAGGGACCTAAGTCACGCACATTCCTTGCAAGTCCGTTAAGTGCCGCGGCCGCTGCGATCACAGGAAAAGTTACAGATGTTCGCGAACTAACAGACAGTTTCTAACACTCCAAACCAAGACCATTAACGGATAACGATTAACGGATAACGGACACCTAATGAGCAAAGAAAAATTCATAACGTTAAAGAGCAGTGCGGTTCCCCTGGCAATTGAAAATATTGACACTGATCAGATCATACCGGCGCGGTTTCTGAAAGCAACAACGCGCGAAGGATTTGGAGAAAATCTTTTCAGGGACTGGCGTTATAATGCCGATGACACGCCGAAGGCAGATTTTATTCTCAACCAGCCGACCTACAGTGGAAAGTTTCTTGTTGCAGGAAAAAATTTCGGATGTGGTAGCAGCCGTGAACATGCAGCCTGGTCGATCTACGACTTCGGTTTCAGGGTTGTGATCTCAAGTTTTTTTGCTGACATATTTAAGAATAATGCGCTTAACAATGCACTGTTGCCGGTCCAGGTATCTGATGAATTTTTAAAAAAGATATTTGCCGCTATTCAAAAAAATCCATCCACTCAGATCACGGTAGATCTTTCCCAGCAAACAGTAGTGCTTGAGGATGGCTCAATGGAATCTTTTGATATCAACGCTTACAAGAAAACATGCCTGATGAACGGTTATGATGATATCGATTATTTACTGAGTCTTCGGGACGAGATTAAACATTTTGAACTGACACACTAAATGAAAAAGAAGATTACCATAGTTCCCGGTGACGGCATTGGCAAGGAAGTTACTGCCAGTGGCAAAAAGGTGCTCGAACAAATTGCCGAATGTTTCGGCCATGAATTCATTTTTGACTATGCGATCATCGGCCACGAGGCGATAGAGGCAACGGGCAATCCGCTACCTGATGAGACAATTACAAAATTGAAAAATTGCGATGCAATCCTGTTTGGAGCTGTTGGTCATCCGAAGTATGATAATGATCCTTCCGCTAAGGTGCGCCCGGAGCAGGGGTTGCTTAGGATGCGAAAGGAATTGGGTCTTTACGCCAATCTCAGACCTATTAAGCTCTTTGATGAGCTGCTGGCGGCCTCAAGCATTAAGCCTGAAGTTTTGCAAGGTGCCGACATCCTGTTCTTCCGAGAGCTGACAGGTGACGTCTATTTCGGAGAACGTGGAAGAAAAGACAATGGCAACACGGCATTCGATACGATGATTTATTCAAAGTATGAAGTGGAGCGCATTGCGCATAAAGCTTTTAAAGCTGCCCTTACCCGGAAAAAGAAACTGACGTCAGTAGACAAAGCCAATGTTTTGGAAAGCTCACGATTGTGGAGAGAGGTGGTACAGGAAGTTGCCAAACAATATCCGGATGTGACAGTCGAGCATATGTTTGTAGATGCTGCTGCGATGAAGCTTATTCAAAATCCCAAGAGCTTTGATGTAGTAGTCACCGGAAACCTTTTCGGGGATATTCTCACCGACGAAGCATCACAGATTGCAGGTTCAATGGGAATGCTGGCTTCAGCTTCTGTTGGTGATACCGTGGGGTTATATGAGCCCATTCACGGTAGCGCACATGATATCACCGGAAAAGGCATCGCAAATCCTTTAGCGTCCATTTTGTCTGCTGCATTGCTGCTGGACATTTCTTTTGGATTAAAGGAGGAAGCAGATACTATCATTAAAGCAGTTGAGCAGACACTTAGAGATGGATACCGCACACGGGATATCGCTGATGTTTCAACACCTCTGGAAAAAGTTCTGGGAACAGAAGTAATGGGGAATGTTGTTTGCAACAACGTAAGAATAATGGTAACCGTAGATACCCCGTCCGTAAAATAATTGACACACCTCACACTCTAAAACAAAAAAACGTATGAGCAGTAAAATTCAAATTTTTGATACCACACTTCGCGATGGAGAACAGGTACCAGGCTGTCAATTGTCAACCGACGAAAAAGTTGTCGTAGCACGAAAGCTTGAAGAACTCGGTGTGGATGTTATTGAAGCTGGATTTCCAATATCCAGTCCCGGTGATTTTCTATCAGTGGTTGAAATTTCCAAAGCAGTCAAGACCGGAGTCTGCGCTCTCACACGTTCGAAAAAGGAAGACATCGATGTAGCGGGAGAAGCATTACATCACGCAACCCGCGGAAGGATCCATACTGGCATTGGATCGTCGGATATTCATATCAAGCATAAATTCGCCAGCACACGTGAGAAGGTACTTGAACAGGGAACCTGGGCCGTGAAGTACGCTAAGACCAAGGGTTATGAAGTAGAGTTCTTTGCTGAAGATGCAGGCCGTGCTGACCTGGCTTTCCTGGCTCAGCTGGTTGAAGCAGTGATAGGCGCAGGGGCGGATGTAGTGAACATTCCTGATACCACAGGATATTGCCTGCCTCATTTATACGGCAAACGAATCCAATATCTTTTCGAGAATGTAAAGAACATCCATAAGGCGGTTATATCCGTGCATTGCCACAATGATCTCGGCATGGCCACAGCAAATACAATTGCCGGATTAACGGCTGGCGCTCGTCAGGCGGAAGTAACCATCAATGGTATAGGTGAACGCGCGGGTAATACGTCCCTGGAAGAAGTTGCTATGATCCTGCAAACGCATAAGGATCTCAATCTGCATACTGACATCAATTCGAAAATGCTGTATGAAATGAGTACGCTGGTATCAGAAATGATGCGCATGCCAGTGCAGCCAAATAAAGCCATTGTAGGTGCGAATGCTTTTGCGCATTCCTCTGGAATCCACCAGGATGGTTTCCTGAAAAATTCCGAAAACTACGAGATCATCAATCCCGCAGATGTGGGAGTTCCGTCATCCTCGATAATTCTTACTGCTCGCAGCGGAAGGGCAGCGTTGAAACACAGACTTGAATTGTTGGGATATACCCCTAATAAATCAGAGCTGGATACGTTATATGAAAGCTTCCTTACGGTCGCAGACGAAAAGAAAAACGTATGTGATGAGGACCTCATTACCATTGTCGCAAATACACCCATCCTGGTCCAGAAATAGTTAAGGAAACTTTTTGTTTCTGCCTATTCTATCCGGTCGGCGCTGGTTCATTAATTTCCTTTTTTCAACGGCATTTGTCATGGCATCCTGACTGGTTTACTTTTTGTAGGAACCTTTCGAACGGCCATTTCTTTTTTAAAAATTTGTCCCAGGTCATTCATATTTTTTACCTTCAACCCTTTAAACAACTTGACCCCATGCGTTTTGTACACCGTTTAGGTAAGACTGTTAAAAGCGCTCTTTTACTCATCGTTCTTGTAAACATCACTTCTAAAGCCCAGGAAATAGGTTTGCAGCTCCATAGTTTTCGGGATCTTTTTGCCAAAGACGTCCCAGGTACGATGGCTAAGGTCCGAAAAATGGGAGTTAAGGAAGTCGAGTTAAATGGGACGTACGGTCTCGAGTTTCCCGAATTTATAAAGATCCTGGCCCAAAATGAGATTTCAGTGGTTAGCTACGGAGCTGAATATGAGAAGCTCAAAAATTTTCCTCAAACGTTAGCGGACGAAGCCAGATCATACGGAGCCAAGTACGTGGTTATTTTTTCAATCCCATTTGAAGGCGACAGTTTCACTGCAGAGGATGTCGATAAAGCTGCGGCAGTTTTTAATGCAGCAGGAAAACTTATAGCGCGTAATGGCCTAATGCTTTGTTATCATCCTCACGGGTACGAGTTCAAACCCTACAAAGACGGAACGCTGTTCGACTATATGGTTCAGAAATTCGATTCACGTTTTGTTCAATTTGAACTGGATGTGTTTTGGGTAAAGCAGGCAGGCCAGGATCCACTCGAGTTACTGAAGAAATACCCAAATCGATTCGTTCTTATGCACGTAAAAGACCGAAAGAAAGGGACCAAAAATACCGACAACGGAAAGGCTGATGAGGAAAGTAATGTGGTTTTAGGAACTGGCGACGTTGGAATAGTGGAAGTAGTTCGCGAAGCCAGAAAGTTGGGAATACAACATCTTTTTGTTGAAGATGAATCATCGAAAGCTGAAGAACAAGTACTAAAGAGTATCCGCTTTCTAAGAACTGTCAGGTAGGCTCAGCATCCCGATCAGAGTCACCCGAGCCTCGAGGCGGACTCTGATCTCTTCGTGGTACAAATCTAGCAACTTGCAATCTCTAACCTTTGAAGAGGTCCCAGTAGCGAGTTATACCCGATCAGCTTAATTCTTTTCGAGTTCTTCAAAATCAATATCCAGAACCTCGAACTTCTGCCAACCAACAAAGTCAAAGTGCCACCACTCCGAGCTGTTTACTTTGAAGCCATGCTTTTCCATTGCTGCGATGAGCAACGCGCGGTTTTTTCTCGCCTCCGGATCACTCACTGGCGTCGATGGCCAAGCTTCCTTCTTGAAAGAATCAAATCCCGTCGGCATTTTCAACTCATCCCCTGTTTTCAGATCTATTACAGTCAGGTCCAATGCACAGCCACGATTGTGGCGGGATCCGCGATAGGGTGACGCCACGTACGTGGTATCGCGATAAACTTCATAAAACCTCACTGTAGCCTTATAGGGTCGATACGCGTCAAATATCTTTATTCCCAGCCCCTGCAATTTCAGATCTGCCTGTATTTTTTTTAACGCAATGGCTACTGGCTTGCGCGAATACGCTCTGGCAAGATTGTAAATTTTTTCTCCGGTGAAATTATTTGTCGTTGCATATCTGATATCCAGGGCCAGTCCGGGAACAAATGTTTTCAGATCAATCAGTTCCTTGTCGGGGTTAGCTTTAACGCTCTGAAGGTATTCATTAATGGTGGTTGCCTTCAGCCCATACTTTGATTGCGCCAAAGCTTCAACACAAGGCATTAAAGAAATCAATAAAAAGGCAACCCTCATAAGTATTTTATTCCTTAAGTAATTGATCGTAAATCTTAAAATTTTCCTCATCAAAACAACAAAAGATAACGTGTTGTAAAACCTCGTCCTTGCTCAGGAATAAATTTACTTCCTGAATAGCTATTTCGGCCGCACGTTTCTTAGGAAAGCGATACACTCCCGTGCTGATGTTCGGAAATGCTATTGATTTCACAAGGTTCGCGGATGCCAGTGAGAGGCTACTTCTATATGCGCTGGCCAGTAACAACTCTTCACTTTCGTTGTTGCCTGACCAAACGGGACCGACAGTATGGATCACAAACTTCACCTTCAGGTTTCCTCCAGTTGTTATCACAGCTTCTCCAGTTGGACAACCCCCCTGTCGCTTGCGGATCGCCATACATTGCTCAAGTATCTGTGGTCCTCCGGCGCGATGGATCGCCCCATCCACACCGCTGCCACCCATTAAACCATTGTTCGCTGCATTAACGATGGCATCGACCTCAAGCAAAGTGATATCTCCCATCAGGTGCTCGACTTTTTTCATACCTTATTCTTTGTGTCAATAATAATTGTCACTGGACCATCATTAACAAGACTGACCTTCATATCCGCGCCGAACTCACCGGTTTTTACTTCCTTGTCCAGCAATGCTTGCACCACCTTCACAAAAGATTCATACAATGGAATTGCCGTCTCAGGTTTTGCAGCTTTGATGTATGAAGGACGATTCCCTTTTTTTATACTGGCGTGCAACGTGAACTGGCTTACAACCAGAATTTCCCCGTTCGAATCTTTCACGCTCACATTCAATACTCCAAGGTCGTCATTAAAAATACGAAGATTAACAATCTTTGACGCCAGCCACTCAATATCTTCCTGGTTATCGGCGTCTTCTATACCGAGCAGAACCATAAGGCCGGCTTCAATGGATGATTTGATGCTATTATCAATGGTGACCGACGCAGCAGAAACGCGCTGAACTACAGCAATCATGTATTAACGATTTTCAAATGAAAAGATTGTCGAATCAAAAGCGTTGCAATTCGCCTGATTCGTGAATGAAGGTACCTTTTTTATCCTGTGTGCCAAAGTGAAGCATAGCCTTTGCGACTTTCAACGATGAGATGGCTTGATACTTTCCGGGGATAAGGAATCCAAAGATCCGGTAAAACAATTTCGCTGTATCCTCTCCTGAACGCTTTTCTGTTCTTGAGCCAAGTAGCAACGATGGTCTGAAAATATGGACAGCCTCAAAACCTACAGCCGCAACGGCTTCTTCGACTTCACCTTTAACCTCGTTATAAAAGATTGAAGAAGATTTGTTAGCACCAAGGGAGGAGACAATTAGATACTGACTGGCGCCCGCCGCATGAGTTGTCTTTGCCAGCAAATAAGGGTAGTAAAAATCTACTTGTCTGAATTTTTCTTTGGAGCCAGCCTTAGCCATTGTTGTACCTAGACAGCAAAAGACATCATCGGCTTTTAACACACCGGACTTCTCCGTGATGTTTCCAAATTCCATCTTGATCTGAACAAGCTTGGGATGAATTGCCAGATCGTTGCGGGTTATTGCAATTACTTTTTCATACAACGGACTTTCAATAAGCAATTGAAGGAGCTGTTGTCCGATCAATCCAGTGGCACCGGCGATCAGAGCTGTTTTCATAATGGGCGTACCTGGGATTCCTCCCACTCCAGAAATTTATCGACTTCTTCCTGGATAGAATTATACACCCATAATAAAATAGCAAAGTCATCGGTAAAACCGACAAAAGGAATAAGATCTGGAATAAGATCGAGAGGGTTAATAAAATAGATCACTGCCGCCAGCACGATGAGCATCGCTCTCCACGGCACTTGGCGATATTTCCCCGTGGCGTATGCTTTTGCAAGCCTGCCAAAAGTGAAGATTTTGTCTTTTAGAAGCTGGCGCTCAACGGGCGACCAGTTCACCTTGTTCATCTTTGAGCCAAGTTTCGCAAGGAGAACAAGTATCCTGCTCTTTTTCCCCAAAAGTCTGGCTGCCTGGCTTAGTGCGACATCAAAGAATTTGTTATTCATATAGCTACTATCTTATCAAAAGTTGGTCCAAGAACGAAACGTTGGGAGCCGTATAATCATTTCAGAAAGTGCGCTGAATTTCCTTCTTTAATTCGACCAATGCATGTCCCAGGGGGTCTACCTGTTTTTTAATGGATTTTTCAAAGATCTTCTTCGACAGATCCAGGCTCGTCGATTCGAGCGTCATTTCGCTGGCTGCATCATTGATCGAAACGATCAAATCCTCTTTGGCATTCTTTATCAGTACCCAAACTTCTTCGCTTATGTACACCTGTTGGGATACATTGTGGTTGTACTCATTGCGAATCTCACTCAATAGTAGCTGATGAAATTCGCGAGACGGCATACCTGTGGTACTGAGCCTCACGAGGAGGTTTTGCGGTGACATCCTCTCGAGGAACAACACCATTCTTTCATATGCCTGGAGGCGATTAGGTAACACCGTTTCGATGCTCCTGCTGCGCACTTCGAGCTTTTTTAACTCAATTTCCTTCTGAATAAAGGTTCTGACCAGCAGGTAGGCAGCGTAAAGCACAACCGACGCAGGCACCAAAATCTTTATAAACTCGATTAATGCATCCATAGAATTAATTTACCCCTAATTGTGTTTGAAATTTAAATAATTTTGAACGCAATTCACTTGTCTGTTTCAATGTTTGATAGCCTTCAACCTGTGACCATTTCCCTTCGTGCGTCGGAAGAAATCCGGAAGATCATGGATACGAAAAATATTCCGAGAGACTATGGCTTGAGGCTTGGTGTAAAAGGCGGTGGGTGTGGTGTCTCTCTGTTGATTGGATTTGATAAGAAAAAAGAGTCAGACCTGATGTATAAAATCAACGGCATAACGGTCTACGTGGACAAAAAGCACACGATGTACATCATCGGGAAGGAAGTTGATTTTTATGATGGAGAAGCAGGAAGAGGTTTCATGTTTGTTGATCCGAATACATCCACCAAGGATCAACAATCGGTTTGAAGCATCACTGTTTTTTACGAACAAGACTGATGCTCGCCTTTTTGCACTTGCCTCCAATTGGAGGATTCAATTTCGAGACCTTTAGTTCTACGGACAGCGCTTCAGGTATTTTCTGAAGTACATCTCGCGCGATCTTCTCAGCAACAGTTTCCAGCAGTTTGGACGGCTGATCCATCTCTTCTTTTACAATCTTGAAGAGCGTTTCATAATTTACTGTTCCCTGTAATTCATCGTTCGCAGCTGCCATTGAGAAATCGGTCTCCACAGCAATATCAACTTCAAACCAATTTCCCGATTCGCGTTCATGAGGATATACTCCGTGAAATGAATGGAACTCAAGACCTTCAAGTGCAACCTTACCAATCATCCAATTTCGTCAAAAAAGGATTTGTGAACTTTTTTCGGCTGGGGCTCAACAACAATAGTCCGCTGTTCGAAAACAACTTCCTTTTCCTTTTCGCGAACCTGTACAGGTTCCGGTTTCGCTTTTTTCTCGAAGTCAACAGAGTTTGGAAATGCAATGCGTTTGGCTTCACGCTTTGCGGATGCTATATGCTTATCGGGGTCAAAATCTTTTATCGAGGCGCGGGCCCTTTCAACGCGATCCAGGGCATCCGTGGCAAGGTGCCTGATGTTTGTCAGCAAATCATCGCGTGATACTTCCATGGTCTTATAGTTCTCTACCAACACCTTCAGTCGGTCTTCCATTTCAGCCAATATTTCTTTGGCACGTGAATCAGAATCCTCTATGGTATTTTTCGCTTTCGTTTTTGCTTCATTCAAAAGAGCCTCGGCCTGCATTTGAGATTCCCGGAGATGTAAATCTGCGGCCTTCCGCGCTTGGTCGATAACATTTGCGCCAGTATCCTCAGCTGTTTTAAGTGTCTTGTATAACGAACTCTCAACCTCACGCAATTTTGTGACTTCGCGTTCGGTTGCTTCTAATTTGATGCGTAACTCTTTGTTTTCATCGAGGATCCGTTCCCATTCTTGTGAAAGCGTGAGCAAGAATGCATTGACCTCATCTTTTTCATAACCTCTGAAATTCTTTTCAAAAGTCTTCTGACGTATGTCTAAGGGTGTAACTCTCATAAAAAAATATATTGTTCAGATAAAAAAATGTCATTCAAAATCAATATTCCATACCGATATCGTCCGATCATCACTGGCACTTAGCACCTGATCATTATAACTGGTCCACAAAACCTTATTGACAGAAGTTCCGTGCCCTGCATGCCGGGCTTTATCGATCACTTTAAGCAGCTTCAACTTCTCAGTGTCCCACACTTTAATGGACTTATCCATGCTACAAGTTACAAAATGTTTGCCATCCGGGCTAAAATCCAGGTGATTTATGGCATAAAGGTGGGCCACGACCTCACCTGCCTGTGTATAATTATTCCCACCATCCCAGGCCTTAAGGCGGGCATCGCGCGATCCACTCAGCAACACGTTTTGATCAGGGGTGTATCGCAGGGTGAAAATGGAATTATTATGAGCTTTCCATTCATACTTTAGTTTAAGCGTATCAATTTCAAACACACGAATGAAGTTGTCGCTATAACCAACAGCGATCTCTCCCTTCGATCCATTGATGGTAACCGCCCTGGCACTTTTCGCAGATCGTTGTGATTGTCCGGATATCGTCAGGTTCATTGCATCGATTTTTATGAGCATGCCATCTCCTGTTGCCACGAACAGATCGCGTCCATGTGATTGAATGTCAAATATGGCGGCAGCTGTAAGTTGTAACGAACCCAGTTCCTTTTTATTCTTCCAATCGAGGAGATGTATCCCATCGTAATTATGGCCGGCTATCAAGACGTCGCTTTCAGCATGATAATGCAAGGCATAAATGGAGTTCGGCAGCTTGGCAATAACGTGTCCCTGATCCGGCTCCGCCAGATCCCATAGCACGACCATACCGTCACCAGATCCCGAGAAAAAGAAGCGACTATCCGAAGAGCCCTGAAGCGTGTAAACACTATCCCGATGCCCCGTGAGTGTATGGACCTTTTGAACCTGTACTTTCAATACCATCGATTAGTTTTCCGAAAGTTCTTACTTTCGGAAAGTTAATCATCATGCCACTAGCAAAAATAGTTTCAGAGCAAGATCGCACATGGGGCCTTTGGCGTATTGCCGAAGATGAGGCGTCATTGGCAGAAATGGTAGCGCCATGGGAAACAGTATCTGATACGATATCCAATGAGAACAAACGATTAGAATGGCTGGCTGGCAGAGTGCTGGTGAAAGAAATATTTACGTCGATGTCGCTGAATTTTGAGGGCATCACAAAGGACCCATACGGCAAGCCGTTTCCCAAAGGAAATGATTATCACCTTTCGCTCAGCCATTCGTTTCCTTATGTTGCTGCGCTGGTGGACAAAGGCGGACCGGTCGGCATCGACCTTGAACAACCCAAAGACAAGCTCCTGCGCATAGCGCACAGGATCTTACATGAGGGCGAGTTGAAAGATGCTGGTTCCGATGTGGTCAAACACACGGTTTACTGGTGTGCAAAGGAAACCCTTGTGAAGCTGCACGGTCAGAAAAACCTCGTATTTGCAGAAAACCTCATTATTGACGGTTTTGACTTGGCTACCGAGGGCAATATTCATGGCCGGATAATTGTATCACATACCGAAAGGATCATACCTTTACGATATATCCTGTTTCCAAACTTTGTAGTAGTTTTCAATCTACGACCTAACCTATGACTTTCAGAAGATTACCTATCATCGCAGGGCTAATCCTCTGCTTATCCCCTTCCATCGCACAACAAGTGTCGGACTTCTCTTTGACCAATGTTGTCAACGGAAAAGCGGTTTCCCTCGAAACATTTCCTTCTTGCTCAGGAGTCGCCATCATTTTCACCACGAACGCGTGCGCGTATGATGAATACTATCGTGGAAGGATCGCGAAGCTTTCAAACGAGTACGCAGATAAAGTGCCCGTTCTGCTGGTGAATTCCAGTACCGACCCCGTTGAGTCTGCGGAGAACATGACAAAAAAAGCTCAGCAGTTGGGCCTCGGCATTCCCTATCTTTCTGATAAGGATCAATCATTAATGCTAAAATTAGGAGCAACTAAGAGCCCGCAGGTGTTCCTGTTAAAGAATGACGGTGGGAAATTTCAGATAGTATATAAAGGTGCGATCGATGACAATGCACAGGTTGAAGCCGATGTGAGGCACGCTTATCTCAAAGACGCGATTGATATCATGCTGACAAATCAAAAGATAGCAACTGCAGAGGTGCGACCTGTGGGATGCACGATCAAGAAAAAGACGTGATCAATCAGGAGTCACACAAACACCCGCGCCGTAACTCATAACTCATAACTCGTAATTATCTCACATTCCAATAAGTTTCCTGCCACTCATCATTATCGTGGCAACGATGACAACCAAAGCAATCGAGTTAAATATGAGCATCCGTTTATGCTTTGACGCATCGTTTGTCATGCGTTTTGACGTCGACCTTGCAAGGGTTATCAACACCACAGCGATCAACATCGCAAAGATGTGCTCAACGGTCCAGTAGCGGGTAGTCTTGTCGCTCATTGTTTCCGATCCGAATTTTACGAAGGGGCTTACGAAGTATAGTATAAGACCGGCGAGCAACTGCGTATGCGTAAAAATGAACAGGTAAAGACCTAATTTATTATCCCACTTTCCATAGGGTTGTTTGTTGATCAAACCCAGCAAAGCCTTAAGGATAACAACAACAAGGGCAATGAGGATCAAATAGCGCAGTAGTGAATGGGTATGTAATAGACCGGTATACATGTTTCGTATTATTTTGGCGCCCCAAAATAGCATAAAAACATCACTCCAGGATGCTGTCCAATCTTTTGTGGCCTTATCGTTAGGAATCCTATAAAAAACTATAATTTAGGCGTTTTCCAGTATGAAAAAGGCATTTCTGATCACGCTATTCTGTGTTGCTACCCTGGCTTCCAATGCCCAAAATGACGATGCCGCAGCCGTACCCGACACCGTCAAGGTCGGTGCCTATGTGATCAGCTTGCATGACATTAATTTTCACGATAAAGAATACACGCTCCGATTCTGGCTGTGGTTTGTTTACGACAACCCGGACTTCGACTTTTCAAAACAGTTGGATATCCCCAATGCCAAGTCGATAGAGCCTCCCGAGATCATAATGGATAGCTTAGATGGAAAAGCATGGGCTATCATGAAAATGAAATGTACTATGAAAGAGCGTTGGGATGTTAAAGACTTTCCGTTCGACCGACAGCATTTGAAAGTGCAGATAGAGAATACACTGTTTGATAATACGCGACTTGTATTCACACCCGATGTGAAGGGCAGCCAGTATGACAAAGAGGAAGCGATCGATGGATGGGAAATAAAGAACTTCACCGTGGCTAATGGTGACAATGACTACGAAACGGGATTCGGCGATGAGTCAACGGATAGCCAGGTGTTTTCGACCTTCAGACTCGAAATGGACATCGACCGCGATGCATGGGGTCTGTTCATGAAGATCTTCATTGGAATGTATATCGCTTTCCTGATATCGATAATTAGTTTTACTCCACACCCTTCTGAGTTAGAGCCACGGTTTGGTTTACCTGTCGGTGGTCTTTTTGCTGCTGTCGGTAACAAGTACATCATTGACTCATTGTTGCCAGAATCATCCGATTTTACTTTGGTTGATACTCTGCATTCAATGACTTTCGTGTCAATCCTGATGACGCTGATTGTTAGTGCCATATCGTTGAAACTCTATGACAACGGTAAAGAACAAATGGCGCTCAAAGTAAACAGCGTCGGATCGAAGGTGGTGGTTTCGGGTTACCTGGTGGCCAATTTTATCTTCATTGCCCTGGCATTGACGTAAATCATCACTATTTTATGCCTCCTATAAATATGTAGGAAGCCTTTGAAAAGAAGGCGTTAACTTTATTATACAATTCATTGTACTCATTCTAAATATTCAACAAAACAATTTCAAAAAAAATGAAATACATACTCTCGCTGGCATTAACCTTGTCCCTGAGCTCAGCCTTTTGTCAGACGCTGACGCTGAAGTGGAAAAGTGATGCCACACTCCCCGTATCTGAATCAGTAGCATTTGATTCAAAGAATAATGTGCTCTATGTTTCCTGCATCGACGGTAAACCCGAAGAAAAGGACGGTAAAGGATATATCGGTAAAGTCGCTCCTGACGGCAAAGTTATCGCGGCCCAGTGGGTAGGCGGTCTTGATGCGCCTAAAGGACTTGGAATTTTTAAGGATAATCTTTATGTCGCCGACATAACGAAGATTGTTACGATAAACATTTCAACGGGTAAAATTACAGGCAGTGTTGAAGTCCCTGGGTCCAAATTCTTAAATGACATCACAGTCGATAAGAAGGGAAATGTCTACGCCTCGGACACTCAAACCGGAAAGATCCACGTGCTTAAAGATGGAAAAGTTGAAACATTCTTTGAGAGCACGGAATTCAAAGGCGTGAACGGCGTTCTCTCGGTTGGAAACGATTTTTACATTGTTGATTTCGCAACTGGCACTAATTACAAGCTCACCGCCGATAAGAAATTATCAACAGTTGGGAAAACAGGCGAAGGAGCTGACGGTGTTGTACCGATCGGCAACAACGAATACCTGGTCTCAAGCTGGCACGGTGAGATTTACTTTGTTAATGCAAAGGGTGAATCGAAGAAATTGATCGATACAAAAGAAGAAAAAATCAATGCAGCTGACATTGAATACGATCCAAAAACAAAAACCCTTTATGTCCCGACGTTCTTCGCTAATGGAGTAAATGCATATACCCTGACGAAGTAACAACGAACAAAGCAACGCTTGAACTGACTGCCCGGAACATTACCGGGCAGTCTTTTTTTTAAGCAAAGATTATTACCTTAGGCTGGCCCCAACAATGTTCCAGCGATGAGTAAACAGATTCTAAAAGACCTGCCAGACCTTGTAAAGGCCGAGGTAATCACGGAAGAAACCGCAAAAAAAATAAAGGCCCACTACTCAGGCCAACCGTCGCAATCAGCCAATAGACTTTTTCTCGTTTTCGGCATCCTCGGAGCATTGCTGGTTAGCATGGGTATCGTGCTGATCATCGCGCACAACTGGGACATACTCCCAAAGATTGTGAAACTTGCAATCGGATTTTTACCCTTACTGGTAGGTCAATTGATGGCCGGAATACTTATCCTTAAAAAATCAGAGGACAAGACATGGAAAGAAGGAACAGGTACGTTTCTTTTTGTCGCAGTTGCCATAAGCATATCGATTGTGAGTCAGGTGTATAACATCCAAGGCAACTTCGGTAATTTTCTTTTAGTATGGATGTCGCTGACTCTCCCGATAATTTACGCCTTGCGTTCTTCAATGGCTTCCCTCCTTTTTATTTCCGGAATTACCTGGTACGCGTGTGAAGTGTCCTATTTCAACTATCCTCATGGACATGCATGGTGGTACTGGCTTTTGTTCATGTTAATCCTGCCCTTCTATTATTTTGAATTCCTAAAGAACGGCATCAAAAATAATTTCTTCTATTTCAATTCCTGGCTGCTTGCTTTATCGCTCACAGTTTGCCTCGGCGTTTTTGTCGACAAACATGGTGAGCTCATCCTGATCGCATACATGTGTCTCTTTAGCGCTTTTGTAATCCTTAGTGAAATGCCCGCATTCGATACAGGGCGAGTCATCAGCAACGCATTCCTGGTAATTGGCAGTCTGGGTGTCATCATCACCCTACTCATCCTTAGCTTCGATTTTTATTGGGATGAGTTAGACGATTCTTCATCAGAACATTTCACTGAGGGTATTGAGTTTGTAGTTAGCATCGTATCCACACTGATTGCCGGAGGTCTTTTAGTGCTTGGCCTTCGCACCAAGTCTGTCTCTGAGATAAATTCAAAATCCTTTGCATTCCTTGTATTTATCCTGCTCTTTTTTATCGGATTAAG
The DNA here is from genome assembly GCA_035316905.1 of Chryseolinea sp. GTDB lineage: Bacteria > Bacteroidota > Bacteroidia > Cytophagales > Cyclobacteriaceae > Chryseolinea. The sequence goes on from DATHIE010000669.1 coordinate 15,449, forward strand.
AACACCAACAACATCACAGCTGCTCACTAACCTGGTTATTCTCCTGTTCGCCATTCATACGATACGCAATGGAGCACAGCGTAATCACCTCGGTATTTTAAATTACGGACTATTAATCATTACGGCGCTAATACTTTGCCGCTTCTTTGATACAGATTTTAGTTTCGTAGTTCGCGGCTTGTTATTTATTTCTGTTGGCGTTGGATTTTTTGCGGCAAACTATTACATGATTAAAAAAAGAAAGAGACAGGTATGAAAACATTGGCTTTACCATTATTCGTAGTCATGTGCATTGCCCAGTGGTTTGTCCCTGGCAAAATGATTTATGATAGCGAGACAGTTATTGTTGAGGGCGTGTCGTATAAATTCAAGACTCAGCCAATCGATCCATCTGATCCTTTTCGTGGGAAATACATAACACTAAACTTTGATGCCAACAGCATTATCATACCTGATAGCGCCGACTGGCAGAGTGGTGAGGATATTTTCATAACATTCACCATTGATTCGGCGGGGTTTTCAAAGGCGTCAGGTATTTACAGATCCGAACCAGAAACGGTTGCCTACCTAAAAACGACCGTGAGCTATTTCAATACATATGAAAACTTCGAAGTGTTCTACAACATTCCATTCGACAGATTCTATCTTGAAGAGTCAAAGGCGTCACAAGCTGAGCAGCTCTACTGGCAAGCACAACGCGACTCAGCACAGGTAGCCTACGGCTTAGTCACCATCGGCAAAGGGCAAGCGGTGCTAACGGATGTGATGATCAATGATCGTTCGGTGGTGGATATAATCAATGAACTTAATTCTAAAAGCAATTAGCAATCTGCATCGTGAAACACAATCCCGAAGGGATTGAAGCTTAATAGCCCGGCATGAAATGCCGGGTGGCGACAGTACGTGTTCCGCGGAACCCCGAAGGGGTTCAACAGGATGATTGATCTTCAGCCATTTCAGAACCGCCCCACCGGACGTTATCAATTCCAAAAAACAACACCTTCAACGTACCAAAATACTATTCTTTACACCCCAAACTAAAACAAATACTTTTCATCATATACAACCCCGTGTTCATTTAGCAGCCCAATATATTCCTCTCGGTATGTAATTCGTTTGTGATGCTCCTCCTGGTTATTAACATACTCGATTAATTTCCCTTTCGCTGTAATCGAATATGTAAACGCGCCATAACCAACTTGCCATCCCATAAAATTCTTGAACAATTTTTTCTCCTTAATAAAAGCTGACGTCGCCAGCTTGATGTCTTTAACCAACCATGCTAATCCAACACTGGGATGTAATTGACAGACAATATGAATGTG
>DATHIE010000670.1:0-5168 GCA_035316905.1 Chryseolinea sp.
GGCCCGATGACAATTGCTTCTCTTTTGCTCAACACGCTTCGCGCCACCGAACTTCGTCATCCGTAGTTGATAACTACTTTTTAATCACTCCGATCGTGGAAACAAAAGAAAACGTTGTCGTTTCGCTGCCATTGATGGAGGACTTTTACACCATTCAGGGTGAAGGCTTTTATCAGGGTTCTGCAGCTTACTTTATTCGTCTCGGCGGATGTGATGTAGGCTGTGTGTGGTGTGATGTCAAAGAATCATGGGACGCTTCAGCCCATCCGTTAGTAAGCGTTGGTGAAATGGCCCGTAGAGCGAAAGACAGTGGCGCGCAAATCGTTGTGGTGACTGGAGGCGAACCCGTTATGTATGACCTTGCGGCTTTAACGGACACTTTGAAAGCAGCTGGACTTCGCACGCATCTGGAAACGTCCGGGGCTTATCCAATAACCGGCACATGGGACTGGATTTGTTTTTCGCCAAAAAAATTCAAAGTACCGGATGACTCCGTACTAACTAAAGCGGATGAGTTAAAGGTGATCGTATATAACAAAAGCGATTTCGTCTGGGGCGAAGAATTTGCATCGCGAGTAAATAATAAATGCCATCTTTTCCTTCAACCCGAATGGTCGAAGGAAAAGGAAGTGCTTCCTTTCATTATCGAATATGTGAAGTCAAATCCGAAGTGGCAGGTATCTTTACAGGTTCATAAATACATGAATATCCCCTAGGCGGCTGGTTACTTAAAATGAGCATTTCAGATTTTGCAACGGAGATGAACAGGTTGGGACGTGACAAAGTCCCTTTTTTGTTTCTGGTAGACTTTGAGATGGAAAAGCCCCTGCTCTTTAATCTTGCAGAAGTAGCAGGTGACAAGATCATGTTTGATGTAAACGGAATCAAGAACCATGATGGGGGACCAGGTGCAGGCGGACCAACGATTGTTGAAAAGAAACCTGAACCGTGGATTTCCTATAAAAGAAAATTCGATGACGTATTCAGGCGCTTAGAATATGGTGATTCGTTCCTCACTAATCTGACCATCAGAACTGAGATTGTTCTGGATCGCTCGATTCGCGATATCTTTTTTCAGTCCCGCGCCAAATACAAGCTGCTTTTTGGCGACGATTTCCTTGTATTCTCGCCGGAAACCTTCATACAGATCAAAGGAGGCAAGATATTTTCATTTCCAATGAAAGGAACTATCGATGCGGCAATTCACGGGGCCGAAGAAAAGATTCTTAACGATTTGAAAGAAACTTCTGAGCACGTGACCATTGTAGATCTTATTCGCAACGACATAAGTCAGATAGCAACGGAAGTTCAGGTAACACGTTTTCGGTACATTGATAAAATAAGGACAAGCTCCAAAACGTTGTTGCAGGTCAGCTCGGAGATAGTCGGACAGTTGGAGAGCGGATATCTTGGCGAATTGGGGAATATTCTGGTGAGACTTTTGCCCGGAGGATCCGTGAGTGGGGCCCCAAAATCCAGGACGCTCGAAATCATCAGACAAACGGAGATGGAGAAACGTGGCTTTTACACCGGTGTCTTTGGTATTTTCGATGGTGAGTCTTTGGATAGCGGTGTCATGATCCGATTCATTGAAAGGCAAGGTTCGAAGTACTTTTACCGGAGCGGAGGCGGGATTACGACACAAAGTAACCCTGAATCCGAATACCAGGAGGCAATCGATAAAGTTTATGTCCCTATTAATTGAGTCGATAAAATTACTGGATGGTGAATACTGCAATTTGTTCTATCATGAGCAGCGAATGAACCGTTCGCTGAAAATGTTGTGTGGGGTACAGAGCAATTTTGACCTGGAGGAATTATTAAAAAAAGCTGAGCCTCCGAGGCATGGATTATACAAATGCAGGATACTTTACGACGACGTCTCAAAAGAAATAGAATTCGTACCGTATCAGGCAAGGGTGATTCGCAGCCTTCGGATTGTGGAACATGACAGGATATCCTATGAATTCAAGTATAGCGACAGGAGGGCGATTGACAGGCTTTTTGAACTGAGAAAAACCTGTGATGATATTCTCATCGTAAAACGTGGGATGGTGACAGATTCTTCCTTCGCCAATATTGCATTCAAGAGAGATAAAATATGGTACACTCCATGGGCTCCGCTGTTGAAAGGTACAATGAGATCGAAGCTGTTGGAAAGGAACATGATCGAGGAGGATGAGATACGACTGAAGGATATTTATAATTTTGAGACGTTTAAACTTATAAATGCGATGCTGGAATTTGAATCACCTGAACAGGACCTGTCTAACATCGTTTTTTAATTTCTTAATTTTAAGCATGAATCGAGCGGTTGTTGTATTTGCATTTTTTTTGACGCTGTTGGCAGGCCTGTCTGTTTTCGCGCAAGTTGAATTGAGCACAAAATCCAAAAAAGCGATCGAGCTTTATACACAAGCCGACAATTTCCGCGTGCGAGGGCAGTACTCCGAGTCAATTAATCTTTTGAATCAGGCACTCGAGAAGGATGACAAATTCGTAGAAGCTTATTATCGTCTGGGGATCACATACTTCTCGTGGAGGAAGTATAGCAAAGCCATCGAATACTACGAGAAGGGAGTGAGCCTAACGTCTGACATCCGGAAGCAAAAGGTTTTCTGGTATGATATGGGTGAAGTCTATTTACTAACCGGTGAATATGAAAAGTCGATGAAAGTGCTCAGCGCTTTTGTTAATAATGAAACAGTGAACAAGGCCAAGGTCGACAGGGCCACGATGTTCTTCCGCAGCGCTGAATTTGCTTTAAAGAATAAGACGAACACTTCAAACTTTCGGCTGCATCCGCTTAGCGACACCGTTAATCGTTTTGAACTCCAGTATTTCCCAGCATTAACGGCAGATCAGCAGCAATTGATCTTCACCAGACGTGTGGGGAATGGTCCAAACGACGACGAGGATTTGGTGGTCAGTAAGAAAGACGAAAATGGCAGATGGATGGCGCCTGAATCAATTTCAAAAAATATCAACACAAGGCTTAACGAAGGCACCTGTACGATTTCTGCCGATGGCCGCAAGCTTATATTTACTTCGTGTACCGGCCGTGATGGAATTGGCAGCTGTGATCTTTACGAAACCAAAAAGATCGGAAACGACTGGACGACACCCAAGAACCTGGGAAGGAATGTTAATAGTCTGGAGTGGGAGTCGCAGCCATCTCTGTCAGCCGATGGAAGAACATTGTACTTTGTTTCGGACCGGAAAGCCGGACTTGGCAGAAGGGACATATGGATCTCCACGACCGATGACAATGGACAATGGACAAAAGCGGTAAATGCGGGGAAACAAATAAACTCTCAATTCGACGAAATCTCCCCCTTCATTCATGCCAATAACCGGACGCTGTTTTTTGCGTCGAACGGATTACCTGGGTTTGGAGGCTATGATTTGTTCTTTACAGACAAGGATTCGATCAGCTGGACCCCTCCAAAAAATCTCGGAGCTCCAATGAACGACAATGAGGATCAATTTTCCCTGTTTATTACCGCCGATGGCAATAAGGGCTACTACTCCCATGAAGAAACACTGGAATCCGGATTTTCAAAAAGCAAGATTTACGAGATGCTCATCCCCGAGGAAAGTCAAATCGAGTACCGCAGCAACTACGTAAAAGGAATAATCAGAGATAAGATTGACAAGAAACCATTGTCTGCAAAGATTGAGCTGATCAATATCCGCAAGAATATTGTGGAATCACTCGTTGAATCAGATTCCGTTTCGGGTGAATATCTAATGGTTCTAACGCAGGGTGCTGAGTACGCGCTTTATGTAAATAAGGAGGCGTATCTTTTCAAGAGTTATAACTTCAACTATTCAGAAGTTGCCGACTTCAAACCCATCATCATAAACATCGATCTTGAAAAAGCTAAAGAAGGCTCGGTAGTTATTCTCAATAACGTCTTCTTTGACGTCGACAAGTACGATCTAAAAGATAAGTCCATCACTGAACTGGAAAAGGTAATTCGTTTCCTGTCAGCCAATCCATCAGTACGCGTGGAGATCGGCGGTCACACCGATAACTCCGGGGCTGCTGATTATAACCGGCAGCTTTCAGAACGACGTGCAAACTCTGTATTTGCATTCCTGAGTGAGCATGGGATTGACAAAAAGAGGCTTATTACAAAAGGATATGGACCCGACCGGCCCATTGCCAGCAATGATGCGGAGGAAGGCAGAAGCCAAAACCGGCGAATAGAGGTACGAATCATAAAATAAAATTGAGCCCAGGCCGAGTTCGGTCTGAATTCATCCAGGAAGCATCCACAACTGCCATCGATACTTGCCGATAGTCACGCTAAGTTTATATTCATCTTCTATCTTTACCCGCCCATTTAAGGAACGGCTTTATATATTTGTAAAATTGTAATAGAATGGTCTACGTTAGTCGCAAAGAGCATTTTAACGCTGCGCATAAACTGTACAATCCGGACTGGTCAAAGGAAAAAAACGTCGAGGTTTTTGGTCCATGTGCCAATGAAAACTGGCACGGTCATAATTTCGAGCTGATAGTCACTATCAAAGGTAAACCTGATCCGGAGACGGGGTTTGTAGTTGACCTTAAAAAATTGAGCACGCTTCTCAGAGACGAAGTGACAGAAAAACTCGATCACAAGAATCTCAACGTAGACGTGGACTTTATGAAGGGGAAGCTTGCGAGTTGTGAAATACTGATAGTGGAAATCTGGAAGATCATTGATGCAAAACTTCCCTCCATCACTAGGTTTGGCAAATTGCACGGGATTCGTCTTTACGAAACGCCCAGGAATTATGTGGAATATTTTGGCGAGTAGGTAATTTGCGATAAGACTCTCTCTCAATGAAGTACTACATTATTGCAGGCGAACGATCGGGTGACCTACACGCAGGAAACCTTGCAAAAGCAATCAGAGTTAATGATCCTGCCGCAGAGCTAAGGGGATTCGGTGGTGAATTTATGGAGCAAGCAGGTGTTGTGCTTGCAGTTCACTATCGCGAGATGGCGTTTATGGGTCTCGCTGAGTTGTTTTTAAACGTAAACAAGATCAGGAAATACACAAGGCTTTGTAAAGACGATATCCTGGCCTATAAGCCAGACGTTATCATCCTCATCGACTATGGAGGATTCAATCTTGGAATGGCCAGGTTCGGAAAGAAGCGTGGTTTCAGGATAT
>DATHIE010000671.1:0-7188 GCA_035316905.1 Chryseolinea sp.
CCGTTTCGGTAAGTGGACAGACATTTTGTCTTTGCCCGATCCCGGCGCACAAAATCTTTACGCGCAGGTTATGTGGCGATTCTCACGCGGTCTCGCATTCCTCCGATCCGGATATGATTCAGAAGCAGATGGTGAGCTGTCAAAACTAGATTCACTGAACAAACTCGATACCTTAAATACGATATACATTACTTTCAATCCTGTATCAAGTTCGTCGCAGATAGCAACCGCGATTCTTCGGGGTGAAATACTTTTGAAGCAAAAAAAATTCGATGAAGCTGTACAATCATTTCAGGATGCTGTAAAGGTCGAAGGTGGATTACGGTACAACGAACCACCGGACTGGAAACTTCCGACCCGACATTACCTTGGTGCGGCGTTGCTGGAGGCAGGCAGATTTAGCGATGCCGAAAAGGTATACGTCGATGACTTGAAAGTAAACCGCGAAAATGGCTGGTCACTTACGGGCCTACAACGGTGTCAGAATGCGCAGGGGAAGAAGTCCGACGTAGCAGCGACAGCGAAACGTTTTTCAAAAGCGTGGAAGAATTCGGATATAGCTATCAGCACGTCAAGATTGTGAGTTAGGACTTTCGTTCGAATGGTGCGGAAGCTTTAAATACAGGTTCACGCAAAGGCCGCGAAGACAACGCGCAAAGATCGCAAAGGTTATTGGCGATCAGCCATAACTTTTTGCGAGTTTCCACGAACGTATATTGATAAAATCATTCGTTACTGTTGGCTCTACTTACTGCTAACTATAACCATGGACTAAGTACAATTAACCATCTACCACTTACCTCGCACTACTTACCCTCGACTGACTACCCATGGACTATTGACTGATCGACTATGGACTGCCCTTCAATTCCCCAACGGCACCATATAGCTGAACCCAATGATAAACGCCCTGTTGGTATTGTTGGTGTTATCATTGAGCTTGTTTTGAAGATCAATTACTCCCATCTCATACCGCAGGTCCAGCGAGAGGCTTCCATTGTTTAAAAAGTATTCAAGTCTGGCGCCTAACGCGGGGCCGAAATCGAACCGTTTGGCTTCGTTGTTATCAAAATCAAAATCTTCCGACGATTCGCTTGTATCAAATCCTTCTGTAATGTATTTACCACTTAACCAGTAAGCTGTGTATATCCCTACGTTCCCGTGTAATTTGAAGTTGTCTAACCCCGGAATAATAAAGGTGTAATCGAAAAGGATTGGTATTTCAAGATACTGCGCCTTGAGCCTGTCTGTGATCGTATTACAGACCTTATGAAAGTATCCTTTCTGAATGTACTGTAGCTCAGCACCAACTCCGATGTTCGCATTAATTTGTTTATAACCCACGAAGCCAAATGTGTATCCAATATTTGATGCCTCCTTCCAGGGTGTTTTTGTTTTGTAGTTTGAGAAGGTCGGGCCCGCTTTTATGCCGACAAAATAGATCTGCGCCGAGGCGATCGTTGCTGAAAAAAACAGGATAGAGAGAAGTAAAGATTTTTTCATGATTAAAAAATTAAAATGGCTCCAAAACGTATTCATATTCTTCAGGACCGGTTTTGTTTATGTCGCGCTCAACGACGAGGCGAAGTTCACGCGGCGTGAAATATTTTATGATGTACTGTTCTTCCGGACTTGCGTCGGGCATGAGCACGAGAACCTCGTCGAGATTTCTCAACTCCCAGGATCCGTTATCTTGCCGGCCGCTGGGATTGGTGCGATCAAAATTTGAAATAACAGCAGTGGTAGGGCTGGGCGTAAAGAGTGTGAGCCGGTATTTACTTAGATCTGAAGAGGTATCTTTTACACCATCGACATAAACTTCTACCAACTTCCAACCTCCGGATAGCACGCAAAGTTTATTAGGGCAATCCCCAATATCTTCTCCGCAGGAGGCCCCGGCAATGAGGAACACGAGAAGCAACACTTTTGCAAATAAAAATTTCATGATGCTCGAATTATTTTTAAAAAATGTATAACGCATTGAATCAGTTTATTTTTATGATTTTCCTTTGATGCTTCTGACGTTGATCCTGTATCAGCAACAAATAAGGTCCCGCCTCCAATTCACGCGTGGAGATCTTGTGCTCGGTTCCGGTGGATTGTATATTCTTAACGGTTCGTCCCATCATATCAATCACTGTGAAGTCAACGCTTCCACTGGACGACGGTAAGCGTATGAACAATTCGTCGCGAACAGGATTTGGATAAACGGACAATTCTTTGTCAACGGACATTTCTGTTTGAGTGATCAAATAGGTAAAGTCGGCTGACCGCACGGTGCAGCCATTTACTGTAGTAGTCACCGCGTAGACTCCGTACTCAAGAGTGTTGTAGTCGATGGATGATGATGTCGCCCCGGGAATGAGAACATTGTTTTCATACCACTGCAGTGTTCCCGCTGACGATGTGGAAAGTTGAGTACCGTTTGATATTATTATTGGGATACTGGGACAGGTATTATATTCACCGTAGCCTGTTCTATTTTCCAGGCCAAGGTAGTAGAACGCTCCGCTGATATAGACTTTATTATCGGACGCCGTCAAAGTGTTGATGTCGTAAAATCCATCGCTATTACTTCCGGCGTCCGGCTTCCAGGATTTAAGGCTTCCGGTAGCGGCCGAAAAAGCACTCAATCCCGGGCGGGGCTGGTTAGCTACACTATCATAATATCCACCGACATATAGGTCGGAGCCGCTGATAGCAATATCGCGAACTGCACCGTTGTTGAAAGTGGGATTCCACGCAGTTGCGAGATTTGAAGTAAGGTTCAGCGCTGCAATCCGGAAAAGGCGGACCGAACCACCCACGCCGTTTGCAAATTCACCAACGACATAAGCTAAATTACCTGCAACTCTGATCTTATCCACCATACCGTTGCTCGGCGGAGCCCAGGGTAAAACAGCACCTGACGTTGCGTCGACAGCCGCTATGTTTCCACGGGTTTGATTGCCAAGTAAAGAGAAAAGGCCCGCGGCGTACACCGTGTTACCCACGATGTCTATTGAGTTCACCACCTGATCGGTCGTCTTTGAATCACCCACGATAGGATTCCAATTGGTTGGTAAACCCGAAGTCAAATCGACTGCGGCAAGACCTGGCCTGGTCGATGTGTTAATCACAAGGAATTTCCCACCAAGAAACAATATATTATCCTTGATCTTCATTGTATAGACGCTTACAGCAGGATCGGTGGGACCTAAGCCGAATACTTGTGGATTCCACGGCAATATCTGACCAGTAGCCAGATCGATAGCGGCTAGGTTTCGTCTGGGTGTTTTGTTGATGGCTACAAACTGCCCACCGATGTAGAGGATGTTGTCCTTTACGGCGATCGTATTTACAACGCCTCCATTAAGATCCAGTTGAAAAGGCCATACCTGGTCGGTGGCGTCATCGAATAGAGCGAATCCTTCGTTTCGGGAAACCCAGTTAACACCATTCATATATCCGCCCATGAAGACCGATGTTGGTGTAGCATTTATGGACATCAAACTTTCATTTGGACTCGGCGCCCAATTCTGCAATACACCAGTCGCGACGTCAACGGCTGCGACATTGGCGCGGGGAAGGGCATTAACTGAATCGAAATAACCCGCAAAGTAGAGTGTATTTCCCGCGATCGACATGTCGTACACGTAATCGAATCCATCCAAAACTGGATTCCAGGGTAGCACTCCCGTAGTCGCAGTGGGTACTGCTGCGATACTGATTCGCGCCACGGCATTGATTGTTGAAAAGCTTCCACCGATAAATAAAGTAGTTCCTGAAAGGATGACATCCTCGACGTAGCCTGTTCCATTTGTATTTGCAGTCCAGGCTGTAGCCGCACCGATAGGGGAGGCCAACGAGAGCCGTGCTACTCCGATACGGGGTTGACCACCTGCGTTATTGAAATTACCTCCAATAAAGATCGTGTTGCCAGTTACATCGATGGCCGTAGCTTTCACATAGGCGGAGAATATGTTGGTGATCACTGGATTCCAAGTTGTAGGCGATCCAGTCGTGGGGCTGAGCGCTGCCAAGCCTGTTCTCGCCGCACTACCAATATTGGTGAAATATCCTCCGACATAAATCAATCCACTAACCGAATGAACTTCAATGGACTCTACACCTCCATTGGCATTGGGATTCCAAGTAGTGAGGTTCCCTGTGGTGATGTCAAATGAAGCAATATGATTTCTGGTTTGTCCTGCGATATCATTGAAATATCCTCCTACGTATAACGTAGTTCCGCTCACAGTTAAGGAGGAAGGAGAATTATCAGGATTAGGTTTCCAGGTTCTGTCGACGGTCTTATCGGATTTAATGTGTGCAAGGTTGAGGATCTTCACCGTGTCAACCGCATCAAAATAACCGCCGATATACCATCCTCCGCTTCCGTCAGACGCAGTGACATATACATCACCGTTCACCTTTGGCATCGACGCATCGACAGTGCCGGTTGTCGCATCTGTGAGCACGGCGCTTCCTGTATAGGGTCCCACTTCCGTAAAGCCACCCGATAACAAGGTATAACCATTGGAATGTTCAAGCTTGCCGATACCTGAGTTAGAGATCCAGTTCTCCGTTCGATGTACTTCAGACTGGGCAAAAACATTAAGAGTGAATAAAAGCCCTGCTGAAAAAAATGAAAGTCTTTTGGACAACAGCGTAGAAAAAATCATGAACTAGGGGTTTTTGACAATAGTAAATTTATGAATTTAATGACTCGATGAAAATTCTTTTATTATACAATCTGATAACGCCGTTGATTACACACTATAGCGGATGATCACCAAACAAGTACTTAAAGTATTCCGTACCTGAAAGCCGTGAGATCCTCTCGCAACAATCGAGAATGATTTTGCTTCCGATGCGCTAAAAGGTTTATACCTTTGTCTGGTGAAGGTCAAATAGAAGAGCTTTTCCCGCGTTAGAAAGGATGAGAGTTTTTCTTTAGTTTTGGGATTGAGGAATAATGGCACAGAACACTTATAAATCAAACACATTCAAAAAGCCTGAGAAGGAGAAGAAAAGCAAGGGCTCCAAGTCAAAGATCAGCTTTGCATTCTTTAAAGATCCACGGTTTAAGCTGGCCATAGGATTCTTTCTCATGATCGTATCTGTGTTCCTCCTCCTTTCGATGTCCTCATATCTGTTTACTGGTCAGGCCGATCAAAGTGTAGTCAGTGCAATGGACTCTTCGGCGATCGAATCAGGGCTTGAAACGAGGAACTGGCTTGGATTGTATGGAGCAGTCACCTCACACTATTTTATTTACCGGTGGTTCGGCATTTCGGCGTTTTTCCTTCCTCCACTATTATTTATCATCGGTTTCAAGATCGTCTTCAACCGGGAGCTACTTCGCATTTTCTCATTTTCAATCCTGTCGATCTTTTCCGGGGTTTGGCTTAGCCTGCTGCTCGGATACATGACCATGATCAACGAGGGCGTCAGCGAATGGAGCTTTTTGGGCGGAGGCCTGGGCTACAACCTCGCTATCATAAGTGATGGCTTGTTTGGATGGGGCACATTCTTAATTCTCATCCTTTCACTGTTCATCTTTATAATCTTTTATTTTAATGTTACTGCTATTCCACTTTTCGTCAATGACCCCAAACCTATGGGCAATGAAGCAATCGTTGAAGACGAACAGGAGGGCGATGGACTTTTTACGACTTATACCGACGACTCGGACAACTGGCCTCTAAAGTCGGATGCGGACAAAGTGATCGATGGACCCGAACCGATCAAGCCAATTGTTCGGCAGCAGGAACCTGTTCTGCCGTTGAAAGAAATCAAACTGGAAGTTCAGAAGCCGGAGCCGCCTAAAAAAGAAAAAGCCCTCAAGCAGGATCCTCTTTTTACAGTTCAAGAAACCTCCGACACGGACAAGCTGGCGGAAAAGTTGGTCGAGGAACAAGGCTTATATGATCCTACGCTGGACCTAAAAGGATATCAGTTTACTCCTCTAGAACTTTTAAGTGAATACGAAAGCAGCAATGCCGGTGTGACGCAGGAGGAGCTCAATCAGAATAAAGATAAGATCGTTGCTACTTTGGTCAATTTCAAAATAGGCATACAAAGTATCAAGGCTACGATCGGTCCAACGGTTACGCTGTATGAAATTGTGCCGGATGCCGGTATCAAGATATCGAGGATCAAAAACCTTGAAGATGACATAGCTCTTAGCCTGTCGGCCCTCGGAATTCGTATCATTGCGCCAATTCCCGGCAAGGGAACTATTGGTATTGAAGTTCCTAACAAGAACCGCGAGATGGTAAGCATCCGTTCTGTATTTTCTACACAGAGCTTTGCCAAGTCGGACAAGGAATTACCTATTGCGCTGGGCAAGACAATTTCCAATGAAGTATTGGTCATCGACCTTGCAAAGATGCCGCACCTTCTGGTAGCAGGAGCGACGGGGCAGGGCAAGTCTGTTGGATTAAACGTCATACTGACTTCCTTAATTTATAAGCGACACCCTTCCCAACTAAAATTTGTGCTGGTGGATCCGAAGAAAGTGGAGATGTCGCTTTACAGCAAACTTGAACGACATTACCTCGCAAAGCTTCCGAACAGCGAAGAAGCGATTATTACCGATACGCGGAAAGTAGTCCACACGCTCAACTCCTTATGTATAGAGATGGAGAATCGTTATGAGATACTTAAGGACGCCGGAGCAAGAAATCTAAAGGAGTACAACGCGAAGTTTGTTGCAAGAAAACTCAATCCGAAAGAAGGCCACCGATTCCTTCCCTACATTGTTCTGGTAATTGATGAGTTAGCTGACCTGATGATGACGGCAGGCAAAGAAGTGGAAACACCGATTGCACGCCTGGCACAGCTCGCAAGAGCAATAGGTATACACCTGGTGGTAGCCACGCAGCGTCCATCTGTAAATGTTATTACTGGAGTAATTAAAGCTAATTTTCCCGCTCGATTGTCATTCAAGGTGACCTCAAAAGTCGACTCACGTACCATCCTGGATACGGGTGGTGCCGATCAATTGGTTGGTATGGGAGACATGCTGTTATCGTCAGGATCAGATATAATCAGGCTACAGTCACCATTTGTAGATACTCCCGAGATCGAAAGGGTGTGTGACTTTATTGGGTCACAGCGGGGTTATGAGTCCGCGTACTTATTGCCTGAGTATGAAGGCGATGATGAAACGGGGGTTTCCACAGTCGATCTTTCGGAACGCGA
>DATHIE010000672.1:0-11876 GCA_035316905.1 Chryseolinea sp.
GCGTTTTTCCCCCATCGCCTGTTTCCTAACCCTACCGTCCACAAAAACTAATGAAAATTCCTGAAGGTTGGGGTGGAAGCATAGATCATTCGTTTGAAGTCATTTTGCAATCGAAAGAAGTCTTTTGAGCAATGGAAGGGGGTGTGTGTGCGTGTGCGCGCACAAAATTAGTGTGTGCGTATACAACAGATAAATTTACTTGCTTTTTTGTTAACCTTCCCATAGCTTAGATAAAAGAAATAAAATATTGCACTGGTTTTATTTCTTCGAAACCATCTTTTAACAAACCCATAACAAATGAAAAAATGTTTACCAAAACTCATCGTCTTGCTCTTTCTGTCGAGCGCTACTGCATTGGCGCAGACCGTGACAGGAACAGTGACATCAGGCGTTGACGGATCACCTTTGCCCGGCGTGTCGGTATTGGTGAAGAGTACCACAACAGGTACTACCACAGACACGGACGGAAAGTACACCATTCAGGTGCCCGACCAAAACGCGGTACTAGTTGTATCGTTTATCGGATTTGCGTCACAGGAAGTCGCAGTCGGAAGTAGGACAGTTATTGACGTGTCTTTATTGGAGGACGTTCAACAATTAAGTGAAGTTGTCGTTACTGCATTAGGTATCTCACGCGAAACAAAAACACTGGTGTATGCTACCGAACAAGTTAAGCCGGCCCAGTTGACAGAAGTGAGGGACGCTAACAACGTTCTCAACGGTCTGCAAGGTAAAGTTACCAACGCGGTCATTACGCAAGGTTCAGGCGGACCTGGCAGCGGTGCAAGAATCGTATTGCGTGGAAATCGTTCCATCCAGGGAAACAACAATGCCTTAATTGTTGTGGATGGTGTTCCTATCAACAACGGAACGAATGGCACGATTACCAGTGACTTTGGAGGATTGCAAGGTATTGACGGCGCATCCAATATCAACCCCGATGACATTGAATCCATGACTATTTTGCGTGGAGCGTCGGCAGCAGCGTTATATGGTAGCGCAGCTGGAAATGGTGTAATCGTAATTACAACGAAAAGAGGAACAAAGGACAGAATTTCCGTAACGATAAATTCCGGAGTGACTTCAGAGAAGCCTTTTGTCCTTCCCAAATTCCAGAACAGTTATGGCCAGGGCAACTCTGGTGTGATCACAACCAGCACTGACGGCAAGTCTACTTCAGGAGAAAGCTGGGGTGCGCCACTCGATGGTCATATGATCACGGCTTACAACGGTGAACAGAGACCTTACTCTGCACAACCAGACAACGTCAAGGACTTTTACAGAACGGGTGTTACCTGGAACAACTCCATTGGAGTTACAGGCGGAACGGAAAAGATGCAGACTTATTTGTCGTACACAAATAATAAGATTCAGGGAATTCAGCCGCGGAACGATTTGAATCGTCACACTTTTAACTTGCGCGTGTCGAACGACATCGGAAAGAGATTCAAGACGGATGGTAAGATCACATATATATCTCAAAATATTGATAACCGTTACGAAACCGGCGAATCAGCACTTTCTCTCCCGATCACTATTGGGCAGATTCCCCGAAATGTGAGTTTGTCGGATGCGAAAAATTATCAGACCATCAACAATCTCGGTGTTCCCGAACGGGCACCTTATCCTGTAATTAACCCGGCTCTTTATCAAAATCCATACTGGATAATCAACCGGACGGAGACAGATGAAGTCCGCGACCGTGTAATGGGTTTCATTACAGCGCAGTTCGATATCACTAGTTGGTTGCACATCAGAGGAAGAGGTAACCTGGATAAGATCATTGACCGCCAGGAAAGAAAATTCTCCAATGGAACAGTCGGCGTTAGCGGAGTTGGTGGTGCTTATAATAAAACCAACACCACGGTTACTCAAAAGTGGTTTGATGTAATTTTAGAAGGTAATAACAAAATAACCGACGACCTTAAAATCGATTACCGCGTTGGTGCTATTTTACAGGATAACAAGTGGGAGCAACTCTATAATAGTGCAAACGGACTTAATGTTACGAACGTATTCAGTCTGAATTTTGCAACTAACCGGGCTTACTCCGAAGATGCATCTCATGTTCAGACCCAATCCGTGTTCGGTCAGATCAACCTGGCTTTCAAGGAAGCTATCTTCCTTGATGTCAGCTTACGTGAGGACTGGGCTTCTACGCTTCCTAAACCTTATAATTATAGCTATCCTTCGGTTGGTATCTCTGGCATAATCTCGGATCTGATTACCATGCCACAAGCAATCTCATTCTTGAAACTAAGTACCAGCTATGCTCAGGTAGGAAACGGCGGCGCATTTGGCGCTCGTAATAATACGTATAGCTATTCTGCTGGAGCAGGACATGGATTCATTTTCAGAGATGCGAGGAAAGCCATCCCGGGTTTGAAACCAGAAATGGTTGAAAACTTTGAGATAGGTCTTGATCTTAAGCTTTTTGAAAATCGTTTGGGGATGCAGTTCACTGCGTACCAAAGCAGCTCAACCAACCAATTGTTAACAGTTAGTCTGCCTGCCGGTACTGGTTACTCCAGCCAATATATCAATGCCGGTGAGATCCAGAACAAAGGACTTGAGTTAACCCTCAATGCAACGCCGGTGAAGACAACAGACTTTACCTGGGATATCGCCTTTAATATGGGTATGAACAGGAACAAGGTTGTCGAATTAACGGAAACAGTTAAGGAATTCCTTATCGTAGATTCAGGATTTGGCCGGTCGGCGACCCCAGTAGTTAGAGAAGGTGGAAGCTATGGCGATATGCTCGGCTTCTTCTGGATGAACTCTGGCGACGTGTATGATAACGGCAAGTTGGTTAGTCATTCCGATGAAGGAACTCGCCTAGTTACTGCAACCGGCGCGCCTCTGTCTTCAATCACTACAGGTGCTCAGGCTGTTCTTGGAAACTTTCAACCCAAAGCAACCTTTGGTATGACCAATATCTTAAGGTATAAGGAATTGGGATTGAGAATTCTGATCGACGGTCGCGTTGGTGGTACAATCATGGACGGAACAGAACAACTGTTGGCGTATAACGGAGCTCCAGAAATTACCGAAAACTTTCGCGAAGGTGGTTGGAATTTAGGTGGACAGGATGCTAGCGGAAATGAAGTAGCAGCGACTATAAACTCCCAGACTTTCTGGACGACCGCGTCTGGCGGACGTTATGGAACTGCAGAATTCTTTACGTACGACGCAACGAATTTCAGAGTGCGTGAAGTTTCTCTTGGCTACAGCATTCCTCTACCCGCATCATTCCCACTGAAGCAAGCAAGAATTTCTTTAGTGGCTCGCAACCTGTTCTTCTTATATAGAGGCAGCTCTCGCATGGATATACCAGGTCTTGGCAAACGTAAAATGAACTTCGATCCTGATATGGCTTTGGGTAACGGTAACTGGCAAGGAATTTCCTATGGTACGTTGCCTTCTACACGCAGCATTGGATTTAACGTGCAGCTTACCTTCTAATAGTTGAAAAAAATAATGATTCAGATAATGAAAAAATTCAAAGACTATATAAAGATGCATGGAAGTATTGCACTTCTCTGCAGTATTGTGGTGGTCATGTCATGTACGGATAAGTTTGAGGAGTACAACACCAACAAGAACAAGCTTTCGAAATTGGAGCCGTCTCAACTGCCCTTCCTTTTCTCTAAGGCGCAGTCAACGGCAACCAATAATGGATGGAATTATCAGATCGCGCAGAATCTTTTCCACGACCAGTACTGTCAGTACTTCGCGAATACAACGACGTATTTTCCTTCTGACCGTCTTGTGATTCGTATGGACTGGATCCGCGCAGCATGGAATCCTATTTACACTGAAGTGGTACCTCAATTGCAATCCATCATGGAAGCAACCGAGCCCACCTCTCCTGAGTATGCGCTTGCTAACATCATGTGGGTCTACTCATTTCACCGACTCACCGACACGTGGGGTCCAGTACCCTATTTTAGTGCCGGCCAGGCTGGTGTGGGTGTTCCTTATGATGATCAGGATTTGATCTATGATGATATGTTTAAGCGACTGGCTGATGCAGTTAGCGTGCTTGACGGCTACGCAGGACAAAATGTATTTTCGGATTACGATCTGATTTATGGCGGCGATGTTAACAAGTGGAAAAAGTTCGCTAACACCCTACGCCTGAGATTAGCTATCAGAATATCCGGTGTCGACGCAACCAGAGCGAAAACAGAAGGCGAAGCGGCAGCTGCCTCTGGTACACTCACTGCCAGCCCAGGTGATGACGCTCTTATTAAAAGGTCATTGAATGGAGATGATTTCAACGGATTAGCTATCATGGATTGGAATGAGTTCAGGATGAGCTCCACCATGGAATCGGTTCTCAAGGGATATAACGATCCGAGGATGCCAATCTACTTTATGCCTACGCGTGATAGCTGGCAAGCCAATGAAAAAGCAAATGGCAAGCCGGCAACTGAAGACATGGCAAACGTAAACTTTGACGATCTCGCCCATCCAATGGACTATAACGGATTAAGGAACGGGTTATCTTCAGCGGATATGGCAGCGGCACTTAACAATCCCAGCGCTAATTCGCATCATGGAGAACGCTGGAATGATAGTGATGGGCTTGAAACTCCGTCGAACGTAATGGCTGCTTCGGAGGCTGACTTCCTCAAAGCCGAAGCTACATTACTGGGATGGAGTGTCGGTGGCGGAACTGCCAAGCAGCACTACGAAAATGGTATCCGTAACTCACTCGCTCAGTGGGGCATCACAGATGCAGCAGTGGTCAACGCTTACATCAGTAGCGCGGCGACGCCGATTGCTCCTGGTGACGCACAGGGTTCACCTGCGGTTTCTACTGCACCTGTAGCCTTTGGCGCCACAGTAGCGCAGCAAAAGGAACAGATCACGATCCAGAAATGGCTGGCTCTGTATCCGGAAGGAGTGGAAGCGTGGGCTGATTTAAGAAGAAGCCGTGCCTTCAAAATTTATCCTGTCAAGCAGTCGGACAATCCTGATCTTCCTACTGCTGCTAATATAAATGCTCCAACCAATAATTGGATTAGAAGAATTCCTTTCATCAATGATGAAAAGGTTACAAACGGGTCTGAGGTAACAAAGGCCGTTCCGCTACTTAATGGTCCAGACAATATTGTGACTAAGCTGTGGTGGGATGTAAATCCTTAGTAGCTTATAAGCTCTTGCAATAATGAATAAGGGTCAGTGAAAACTGACCCTTTATTTTTTATGGTATTTCTAAATAGAAACTATAGCTACAGGAATTTTGCGTAAGATTGAATTACCTATCTGATGAGTGACATGCTTAAAAACACCGGCTACATATTTCTATGCTCAGCGCTTTTTTTTGGTTGCGCAAAACGAGAAGAAACGAAACTTTTTGAAGAGCAGCTAACAGAAAAGACTAGCATCGACTTTGAAAACAAAGTCGTGCAGAACGGTGAAAACAACGTACTTAACTATCCCTACTACTTCAATGGAGGCGGTGTGGCCGTTGGTGACATAAATAATGATGGATTACAAGATGTTTACTTTTCAGGAAATATTGTCCCGAATAAACTCTATCTGAATAAAGGTAACTTTCAATTTGAAGACATAACTGAAAAAGCAGGGGTTGCCGCGCGGGAAGGCTGGAAGACTGGTGTAACCATGTGTGACGTAAACCAGGATGGCTTGTTAGATATTTATGTTTGCCGCTCTGCAATGGGTGATTCCGTCCTTCGAAAGAATCTGCTTTTTATTAATAATGGCAACATGACCTTTACGGAAAAGGCTGACTCATTTGGCGTCGCAGACAACTCTTACTCTACTCAGGCGGCTTTTTTCGACTATGATAAAGATGGCGACGCAGACCTCTTCGTGTTGAATCATTCACTTCCTAAATACGCCGGCTTCAATAATATGCTGGTCAATTTCAAAAATCAGAAGGGAACGAAGTTCCAAAGTAAACTCTATCAAAACGATAATGGAAGATTCCACAACGTTTCAGAAAAGTCAGGCATCATTAACAATGTGCTGAGCTTTGGATTGGGGTTGGCCATCGCGGACGTCAACAACGACGGATGGGCTGACATTTATATCTCCAATGATTTCAACGAAGAAGACTATCTCTATATTAATAATAGAGACGGGACATTCAAGAATACTATTCGCGAAGCAACGGGGCATGTATCGCTTTTTTCCATGGGTTCGGATATTGCAGACGTTAACAATGACGCGCGACCAGATATTTTTACGCTCGATATGCTGCCGGAGACTAATGAGAGAATAAAACTCTCTTCCGGCGATGATAACTATGATAAGTATCGCATCCTTGTCAACTCGGGATTTCATCACCAGTCAATGAGAAATATGCTGCACCTGAACAACGGCAACGGCACGTTCTCGGAGATTGGCCAGCTCATGGGAATTTCAAATACCGACTGGAGCTGGGCTGCATTCTTTGTTGATTTTAACGGCGATGGTTGGAAGGATCTTTTTGTCAGCAACGGATATGAAAAGGATTATACCAACATGCAATTCCTGAAGTACACTGTTGATGAACGCATCAAATCAAGAGAAACCGGCCAGCAGATGGACCTCCGGCAAATAATTGGGCAAATGCCTTCGATTCAGGTTGGTAATTTTCTTTTCATGAACAACGGTAACATGTCGTTTTCTAAAAAGACAAGTGACTGGGGCATTTCAAGGCAATTCAAATCCAATGGAGCCGCATACGCTGATTTGGATAACGACGGCGACCCGGATCTGGTAATTAACACTATGAATGAAAAATCTATCATTTATAAGAATACAACCAGCGAAAACAAGACGGCTGCATTCGTTAAAATTGATCTCAAAGCTTCCAATCCAAAAAGAATTATTGACGGAACAAAGGTCTACGTTTATACTGCCGGCAAAATGCAGTATCAGGAGTACTCTCCTGTTCGTGGATTTCAGTCCTCAATGAACGGACCATTGATCTTTGGTCTTGGATTACAAGGTGTAGCGGATTCCATTCGGGTAATATGGCCTGACAATAAAACGCAGTTGCTCAAGTCACCAATTCAACCATTGGTGACTCCCCGGTATGAAGAAGCCACAACGGATTATAAGTATCCCGCAGAAGTTGTGCCGCTGTTTAATTCGGCCACATTACTGGAGTGGAAGCATGAAGCCATAGACACAAATGATTTTAAGCTCCAGATATTACTGCCGAAAATGTATTCTTACTCTGGCCCGAAGATCGCCAGGGGTGATGTGAACGGAGATGGGCTGGATGATTTATACATCTGCGGACCTTCACGGCAGTCAGGATCGCTGCAACTGCAGCAGAAGGATGGATCATTCCGAATGAAAGTCAATCCGTCTTTTGAAAAAGATAAAAATCATCAGGACGAAGATGCCGTCTTCTTTGATGCTGACGGCGACGGTGATCGCGACCTGTATGTTGTAAGCGGAGGCTACTTTTTTAGTAGCCAGGATGCGTCTCTGCAGGACAGGTTGTACATAAACGATGGACAGGGTAATTTCACACGCTCAGCTTCCGCCGTTCCGAACGAAAGACTTGCCGGTTCATGCGTGGAAGCCCTAGACATCGATGGTGACAACGATTTGGATTTGTTTGTTGGCTCCCGATTCACCCCGGGAAAATATCCATTATCATCTCCGAATATGCTACTCATCAACGATGGAAAAGGCAAATTTTCTGATGGCATCCTTCAATTCTCTCCGTCGCTTCAAAACCTGGGCATGATCTGCGACGCCAGTGCAACAGATATAAATAAGGATGGAAAAACGGACTTGGTGGTAGCCGGAGAGTGGACTTCAATAAAAGTGTTCGTTAACGCAGGTGGACAGCTTAGTGACGAAAGTTCCAAATGGATATCATCGCCGGCAAGCGGATGGTGGAATTGTATGGAGTCTGACGATTTGGATGGCGATGGTGACATTGATTTCATCGTCGGCAACTATGGACTTAATAATCAGTTTAATGTTTCTCCTTCACATCCGGCGACTCTTGTCTATAAGGACTTTAACAACGATGGGCAGGTCGATCCTTTCTTTTGCTATTACATCGGTGAACAATCCTATCCGTATGCGAGCCGCGATGAAGCATTGGGCCAGGTGAATACATTGCGTGTTCGTTTTCCTGACTACACGACTTACTCCAATGTAACGCTGGAGAAAATATTTACAGGTACAGAGTTGGAGAATGCAAGCACGCTCAAGGCAGACAACATGAAAACCTTAATGCTTGAAAATAAGGGTGACAGGTTTGATGTAAAAGAACTACCAGTCCAGGCGCAGTTCGCACCTGTATACGCCATAGCACTTGTTGATGTTGATTCAGACGGAGATAAGGATGTGATCCTCGGCGGCAACGAATCGATGGTGCGTGTCCGCATCGGGAAATCCGACGCCAACGAAGGCGTCTTATTGCTGAACGATGGCAAAGGAAACTTCACGTATATAGATCAATCCCGAAGTGGCCTCAATCTCAGAGGCGACGTGCGCGACATCGAAGCGATTTCATCCAATGGAAGAACAGTGTTAATTGTAGGTGAAACGGGAATGCCTATAAAATCTTATGTAATCAACACTACTATCCAATAATGCGTTGTTGAATGTTTACCGTTTAAGGGGTATTCCCCTGCGCAACTTTGCCCCGACGCGTCGGGGCGTCTCTGCGGTGAACACACCCACACCACACCACACTCACACTGAAACGGATAAACAATTGATAACCATCGTTCCAAATGCTAAATTAGTGGCATGGTTGCAGAATTGAAATCCTACATCAGCAACAACGACCGCGTTGGCCTTCGGAGTTTGCTATCGAAACATCCTCATCTCGTGAACGAAGGAATTCCATACGATGAAACTAATCCAGCCACAGCCCATCCCCTTCACCGGATATGTGACGGTGTTTTCGAAAAAAGATACACAGATGATGAGGCGGTAGCAACGGCAAAAATATTTCTTGAGTTTGGCGCTGACGTGAATGGGGGAGCGCTTATCGAAAAGAAAGACACGCCATTAATTGCAGCAGCAAGTCTTGGTGCGGACCAAGTTGGGATCCTTTACATAGAACATGGCGCAAATATTCATCACGCCGGTTGTCACGGGGGAACTGCAATTCATTGGGCCGCATGGTGTGGCAGAAATATTCTGGTGAAACGATTATTAGAGGCAGGGGCTGACGTCAACAAACTTTGTATTGATTTTCGCTCGACGCCATTGTTCTGGGCAATTCATGGCTATAAGTTTGGTAAAGGACAAAACCGACATGAGCAGGTGGAATGTGCGCGGATATTATTGGAAGCTGGCAGCGATCACACCATTCCCAATTTTGAAGGGTACAAGCCATATCAGTTGTTGGACGAAAATGATAGAGAGCTGAGAGATCTTCTTCGATAAATCAATCGCCGTGGTATAAGGGTATAGAGTATAAGGTATAAGGAAATTACGATAATTCTTCATTCTTCATTCCTCATTCTTCATTCTTCTCAACTTCCCCACTCCTCAACTTCTCACATTCTCAACCTATATTTGCCCAATGGAATACAGACAACTAGGTGGATCCGGCCTCCGCGTACCCGTCCTCAGTTTTGGAACTGCAACCTTTGGCGGTGGCAGCGAATTCTTTAAAGCGTGGGGCTCGACGCAGGTGGGAGAAGCAACGCGCCTTGTGGACATGTGTCTGGATGCAGGAGTTAATTTATTTGATACTGCAAACGTCTATTCCACTGGACTATCAGAACAGATATTTGGCAAAGCCATTAAAGGAAAACGCGATAAGATCCTGATTTCAACAAAAGCTACGTTCCCCATGAGCAAGGACGTGAATGATTTCGGATCATCACGACTACATCTGATCAAGGCGTGTGAAGACAGTCTGAAAAGACTGGAGGTAGATCATATTGACATCTATCACATGCATGGGTTCGATGCTAATACGCCGATCGAAGAAACGCTGAGCGCGCTCAACAACCTCGTTCAAAGCGGTAAGATTCGATACCTCGCGTGTTCCAATTTTTCAGGATGGCACCTCATGAAATCGCTTTCTGTATCTGAACGATACGGATGGTCAAAGTATGTAGCACATCAGGCGTATTATTCATTGATAAGCCGCGACTTCGAATGGGAGTTGATGCAATTGGGTGTCGATCAGAACGTCGGCACTATAGTATGGAGTCCGTTGGCGGCCGGTCTTTTGACTGGAAAATACCGCCGAAACATGCCACCTCCCGACGCGCGTGTGGCGCAGGGTGGAAGTCCGATTCCAAGTAAGGTGATTTCAAATGAGTTATTGTATAATATAACGGATACACTGGACGAGGTGTCCAAAGAAACAGGAAAGAGCATCGCACAAGTGGCCTTGAACTGGCTTCTTCAGCGCCCTACTGTCGATAGTATTATTTTTGGCGCACGTAACGAAGAACAGCTTAAGCAAAACCTTGGAGCAGTCGGATGGAATCTCACTGTCGACCAGGTAAAAAGACTGGATGCAGCCAGCGACGTTCCAGCGGCGTATCCTTACTGGCATCAGCGGCAATATGCTATCTTGAATGCAGCGCCTAAATTGTACTCAACTTTTACTCCTGAATAATTATGATGGTATTGGTATGTGAGGATGACATGATAGCCCACAAAGTTATTCAGGTTGCCCTCGAAAAGTATAACGCGGAAGTAATTGGCGTTTCGGATGGCCGTAAGGCGATGCAGTTCCTGCAAGAAAATACTGTTGATCTGATCATTACGGACATTCACATGCCGTATTTCAACGGCGATGATGTTCTCCGCCTGGTGCGCCAGGAGCAGAACAAAAATACACCGATCATCATGATCTCTTCTGATACAGGGGAGGAAGTGATTGCACTGGCCCTTAAGTCGGGTGTAAATGATTTTATAAAAAAACCTATTGATGCGATCAGTCTCGAGAAACGGCTGAAAAAATTTTTAGTCGGGGAATGAGTTTAAGGTTGGCAGTAATTTTACTATGACAATTAAACCATCAAAATTTAAGATTCTTGGGACTGGTGCCGATGGTGGACACTATTATGTTACCAGCAGCATTGACTTTAATGGACAGACAAGAAAAATAGTGGTCTTCTCCTTAGACAAATCTGACCACAAAAATTAAAGGGGAGAACTGAAATCACAGTTGACGGTGAACTTGTTGACGAAAAGGACCAATCTCTCAGTCTCTTGAACTCAAAACTAGTTGGCTAATGTGCGACGATTGAGCAAGGAAGAATGATGGATGATCCAATTTTAATTTGGATTGCACCCTATAATTCCCCCTCAAGGGGGTCAGGGGGTGTAACCATTGAAACAAACAGGAGTATTCTAACCGCAGTACAATTCCCGACGGAATACTCAAAACTTCCCGTTCATGCGAAATACTGCCGGTCCGTTACCGTTTGTTTAGGAGGCCGAACTCCAAATGCTAAATTGGACGGAAAGATCTTTCACTTAGAAGCACAATTTTATGATAAGGAATTTTTTTACCCTGGCAATCAGAAACCTGCTAAAAAGGAAGGTTTATTCATTCATAAATATTTTCGGACTTGCTATAGGTGTGGCGGTGTGCCTCGTCATTTTAAAATATGTTGATTTCGAACTGAGCTATGATACGTTCCATTTAAAACGTGATCATATCTTTCGCACTATTACCGCACATTATAGGAATGGAGAGTCAAGAGGAACTGGGATAATGTCCGGCTACGCCCAGGGACCGTCGCTTCTTGCCGATATGCCGGAAGTAAAGACATTTGTGCGAACCCATCCTATGTATGGTGGAGCGGTGTTTACTTACAAGCGAGACGGTGATCCGTCATCATTCCACGAAGACAACAACACGCTTTGGGTAGATTCCACATTTTTTAATGTGTTCACCTTTAAAGTTG
>DATHIE010000673.1:0-4747 GCA_035316905.1 Chryseolinea sp.
CATCGATCACGTCCAGGTATCTGTGACAGAACAGTTGGGAGTAGGCGACCGGGGCGGTTACTATGATGACGCAGGTGCGCTCCGCGATATGGTGCAAAATCATATTCTTCAAGTGGTATGTCTGATTGCGATGGAACCTCCCGTCAGCTTTCAGGCCGATGAGGTGAGGAACAGGAAAGTCGATGTGCTAAGGGCGATACGCAAGTTTGAAACACGCGACATACAAAAGAATGCGGTCCGTGGCCAGTATGGCAGGGGTTGGATGGAAGGGAAAGAAGTTCCAGGCTACCGGGAAGAAGAGGGAGTGGATCCTGATTCGAATACAGAAACTTTTGCAGCAATTAAATTCTTTGTTGACAACTGGCGATGGCACGGCGTACCCTTTTATCTCCGTACTGGAAAGCGGATGCATCAGACTTCCTCGGTGATCAGCATTCAATTTAAAGACGTGCCTCATCTTATTTTCCCCACTGAAGCAAGTGAAGGATGGCAGCAAAACCGTTTGATCATAAGCATTCAACCAGAAATGAGCATTCGTATTCAGGTGCAGGGAAAACGACCAGGATTGGATATGGTGCTCAATCCGGTAGATCTGGTATTTGATTACAGCGGTGCGTACAAGGTAGAATCGCCCGAAGCGTACGAAACGCTTTTACTTGATACAATGCTTGGCGATCAAACACTGTTCATGCGCGGTGACCAGGTTGAAGCAGCCTGGGAGCTGTTAATGCCTATACTTACGACGTGGGAGAAGAAAAAGAGTCTTAACTTCCCCAACTATCCGGCTGATGCATGGGGTCCTGAGATAGCCGAGGCTCTGATTGCAAAGGATGGTTTTCATTGGTTTACACTGCCGTTGAAGAGTAAGAAGTGACGCTTTGATACCAACTGTGAATGAAGAAGGTTTGACGAATGTTTGAAAAAATTCTTGCGACCGTTTTTAAAGCAAAGCACTGGGAAATATTCGTTACCCTTATCTCCTTGAGTTTGATCGAGAGTATAGTCGAGACCATTTTGCCAGTGGTCGGAATGATCTTAGACGTTATTTCAACGACAGTAATCCTCGGATGGATATTAGTGCTAGGCTACGGACTCGCGAGACTGCGTAAGGACCAGGGATCGACTCGCTTTTGGGTTTTTATTGGGACGGGAATACAGCTAATTATTGCCACCACTTTGTCAAAACTGATAATTACTATAAAAGAGCTGGAATTTACCATCGAAGGTAACCTTCCCGAGCTGTTGATTTTACTGGTCTATTCACTAATGTCAACAGCAATTATTTTTTCTTATCCGGCCAAGACGCTCAAACTGCTCGAGACAAAAGAAGACATCGATATAAATGACTATTTCGGCGATATCATTCGTTTACTTTTTTGGCCAATAGGCATCTGGACGATTCAACCCAGGATAAATAAAATAGCTAACTTCAAACTGGATTGACCTCCTAAATTTCATCGACGATATGACGATACTTGTTTTTGCGTTGACAGTTTTCATACGATATTAGTGTATGCTCCACGTCTCTAAAGACCCTGATGCTTTACTCGTCGCCCTCGCTGACTTTATTGTCGAGCGGGCAAAGACTTCTATCAAACGATCGGACAGATTTACCATTGCGCTTTCCGGCGGAAGCTCACCAAAGCGTTTGTATGAATTGCTTGCCTCTGATGCGTATCGCCTTCGCATTGACTGGAAAAAGGTCTATTTCTTTTTTGGGGATGAAAGGTACGTTCCGGCGGATCATGCAAACAGCAACTTCCTCATGGTAAAGAAATCGTTGTTCGTTCCGTTGAATATTGCCGTTGAAAACATCTTTGGTGTGAATACATCACTGCAACCAGCCGACGCAGCAACCGATTATGAGACACGAATAAGGAATCATTTTCAAGGCAAGGAATGCCGTTTCGATTTAATTTTGCTTGGGCTAGGCGACAATTCCCATACTGCTTCACTTTTTCCGCACACATCGGTATTACACGAAAAACATGCATTGGTAAAAGAGATCTACGTTCAGGAAGTGAGCATGTACCGGATTACGTTCACAGCACCATTGATCAATGCTGCACACTGTATAGCCTTCCTTGTCTATGGGTCCTCAAAAGCAGAGGCAGTTGCTAACATTCTTAAGGGGCCAATTAAAATTGATGATTATCCAGCCCAACTGATCAATCCTGCAGATGGCGAACTTCATTGGTTTATGGATGGACCGGCTGCGGCCGACGTAGATGAAGGGGATTAATAGGCTTACGAAACATGCAGCAAGAATTGTCTCTTTGTGGTTAAATTGAGTTAGTTTTTGGATACCAAACCAATTATAAGAAACCGTAACCTTCAAGTGGAACATAATAAACACATCCACATTTGGAATATTGTTTTGATGATCCTAATCCTAACAACTTCGTTAGCTGCCACCGCGCAATCCCCTCACTCGAAACCATCACTCACTGTAAAGGCAAAGGATGGCGTTTCAATCGCCTACGAGACATATGGAAAAAGCGCCACGGCGATTGTATTTGTTCACGGATGGTCGTGCGATAGAAGTTATTGGAAGGGTCAGATGGAATACTTTTCCAAAGATTACAAAGTAGTCGCAATTGATCTTGGAGGACATGGTGAGTCAGGTCTCGGTCGCAAGGATTGGACAATTTATTCTTTCGGCAATGACGTCGCTGAAGTGATTAAAGAGCTAAAACTCGAACGCATTGTTCTCGTTGGCCATTCTATGGGTGGTGATGTGATTGCTGATGCTGCAATGCTATTGCCCGGCCGTGTAGCTGGACTTATTATGGTGGATGTTTATAAAAAACTTGGTGCCGGCAGGCCCACGGAGCAGATAGAGGAATTCGTAAATGGATTGAGCACGGATTTTCCCGTTAAGGTGGAGAGTCTTGTTCGAAGCATGTTTCGCCCGGATGCTGATCCTTCACTTGTGCAGTATGTTGCGAAGGATATGTCATCGGCACCTCCAGCCGTGGCGTTGAGTGCGGCGAAGTCGTCGTTTACGCATAGCAGACAAATCACGCACGACTTTGAACATCTCAAACTACCGGTCATTGCGATCAATCCGGACAATGAGCCCACCGATGTCGAATCTATGCGTAGCCATGGGGTGGATGTAATCATCATGCCGCGCAGCGGCCATTTTCTGATGATGGAAGATCCTAAAAGATTCAATGAAATACTTGACACGGCAGTTAAAACGATTATCAAATAAACTACGATTGTGTGTTATATCAACGTCTTATGAACTTTCGATCCATCGCGCTACTAATTGTTCCCCTTGTGTGGGTGAACGCCTTTTCACAATCCCCTGAAGTCAATGACATCAAAAGCAACAAAAAAACTTTTTCGTATAAGGTTGTCGATAAAATTCAGATAAAGGGCGATTTGTATTCTACCGAGAATACGACTCTAAAACCAGTGATCGTCTGGATACATGGAGGTGGCCTGATTTTCGGAAGCCGGGGTGATTTGCCTGAGGAACAAAAGAAGTTTTATCTCAAGGCGGGATATTCGGTGGTGTCAATCGACTATCGATTAGCGCCGGAAACTAAACTTCCAGAGATTGTCAATGATGTAGAGGACGCCATCCAATGGATTCATCAATATGGTCGCGATTCTTTAGGGATTGATCCCGGGAAAATATTTATCGTCGGTCATTCGGGAGGCGCTTACCTGGCATTGATGTCTGGTTATTCTTCGAAGATCAGGCCACGCGCTATCGTTTCATTTTATGGGTATGGTGATATACGGGGAAAGTGGTACAGCTCGCCTAGTGCATATTACCTCACTCAGCCGGCAATCAGTAAGGACCGGGCTGAAAAGCTCATCCATGATTCGGTGATAACATCTGCTCCATTTGAGGAGCGTTTTGATCTTTATGTCTACAGCAGGCAAAAGGGCAGCTGGCCTGAACTGGTTAGCGGTCATAATCCCAAAAAGGAAGACGAATGGTTCAAACGGTATTGTCCGATCGAAAACATTGACAAGACCTATCCACCGGTGCTGCTGATTCATGGGGACAAGGACACTGACGTTCCCTTCGCCCAATCGGTTGCACTAAATGAAGTGCTGGAATCAAAAGGCATAGAACACAAATTCATACAGATGAAAAACTATGGACATGTGTTCGACGTCTTCGGCGGATTGACGAACCCCGACGTTGCTAAAGTGTTCAATGAAGTAATTGAGTTCTTGGGGAAATAAGATAACCTTTGCGTCCTTGCGTCTCTGCTTGCCCGCCGGAGCTTTGTGATGGAGGGCGGTTAACATGCACTTGCTCACACCCACACCCACAGCCACCTTCTCGCACAGTTCCCTGTAACTTTGAGAGCTACGAATCTTCATTAACTCGTTATATGCTAGACCTATGAAATCAATTCTTTGTATCCCAGTTTTTCTTTTGTCGTACGTTTTGTCTGCTTGTGCTCAACCTTCTGACAATGTTGAACTTCAAAAAATGTACGATGAAGATCAACGCTCCCGCTCTACGCCCAATATTGACTGGATGACTTTAACGAGGCAGGACAGCTTAAGGGAAATTCGGGTATACGAATTTATAAAGGATGGGAAGATTGTTACGGCAAAGGATTATTATAATTCAGCAATGATCTTTCAGCACGGCAGAGATACAATTGCCTCTTCCATGGCTGTAAATCATATGAAAAAAGCTATTGAACTCGATTCAACAATGAACAAGTGGCTACTGGCGGCTGCCATCGACAGGGACCTTATGCGGAGAGGT
>DATHIE010000674.1:0-7142 GCA_035316905.1 Chryseolinea sp.
AAACTGTTTTTGTTTCACCAGCCTTCAGGTTAACTCGCTGAAATGACTTTAATGCTTTTGCCGGTCTAACGACTTTGGATTGAGGAAGCTGAACATACAACTGAACAACCTCATCACCGTCGCGACTACCCGTATTTTTAATATCTGCAGTAACAGTAATGCTTCCGTTCTTGGCCATGCTTTCGTTGCTTAGCTTCAGGTTGCTGTATTCGAAACTGGTATAGCTCAATCCATAACCGAATGGATAAAGCGGTTCACCTTTAAAATACATGTAAGTGCGCCCGTGGGTAATATCATAGTCCAGCATCCGGGGAAGTTGGTCGAGTGACTTCGGCCAGGTTTGTACGAGTCGTCCTGCTGGATTGTAATCACCGACTAGGACATCTGCAATGGCAGTTCCTTGATCCTGGGCAGCATGTGTGATATGCAAAATCGCCGGTACGTTAGCCTGACTCCAATTGATGGCGTAGGGAAAACTGGATGTCAGTACAACAATCGTCTTTGGATTGACAGCGAAAACTTCCTTAACCAGGTCTTCTGCAGGAAGATCGAGTGATTGTCTGTCACGGCCTTCCCTTCCTTCGCCGCATTCCAAACATTCTTTTGTGGATCCGTCACGATTGAAGGCTTCACCGATATTCTTAGTTCTACACATCGGATCGTTTCCTATAACTACAACCGTATAGTCAGCATCTCTTGCTGCATTCACCGCAGCGTTGTATTCATTATTGGGGACAAATTGGATGTTCACATTTGATCCAAGTTTATTCCTCAGGCCTCGCACTACGCTCACACTATACGGCGTGGGTCCACTGTAAAAGTCGTGCAATACGGAATCTGCAAAAGGGCCGATCACAGCAATTGATTTTATTTTTTCTTTATCCAACGGTAGCAGGCGGTCGCTGTTTTTAAGCAACACCACCGATTCACGAGCAACTTGTAGTGCAATTGCTTTATGTTTTTCGGAGTTCCATGGTTCCGTTTCCCCTTTTGTGCCGATGGTTGAATATGGATTCTTGTCCGAAGGATCAAGCATTCCCAGTTTAATGATGGTCTTAAGTTTGCCCCTGATGGCTGAATTAATATCTGCCTCGGTGATCAACTTATCAGCAAGAGCTTTTGTTATGTTTTCACGAACCGTACCCCCTATTTCCAGGAATTGGTTCATGCCCAATTTTATGGCCGCGGCCACTACTTCATCTTTGTTTTTTAAATACTTATGGCCAGTAACAGTACCACCAATGGCATTCGCGTCGGATGAAACGATCCAATTGGCGCCCCATTCTTTTTCTACTATATCTTTCAGAAGTGGATGAACATGCATAGGTATTCCATTCCACGCATTGTACGCCGCCATATATGATTTTGCACCTCCTTCTGTGAATGCCATACGGAAAGGCACGGAATAATATTCTCTCATTAAGCGGGTATCAAAGTTCGATGATGATCGCGTGCGGGTAGTCTCGTTGCTGTTGGCGAAAACGTGTTTCAATAATGATGCTGCCATCCAATACCTGGGATCGTCTCCCTGAATGCCTTTCGTTAATGCAGTTGCCATAGTTCCCGTGAGAAATGGATCTTCACCAAAACTTTCATCCGTTCGTCCCCAACGGGGATCCCTCGCTAAGTCGGCTGTCGGACCCCAGAGTACCAGCGATGCTCTTTTGTACCGTTCGTTCTGGGTTGCGTACCTTGCCTCATAGGCTGCAACAGTTCCGGCCTTCTTTACCAAGTCTGGATTCCAGGTTTCACCCATTCCATATACCTGCGAAAATGAAGTGGACGGGATAACCTTCGAACCTGGTTGGAAACTTCTTAAGACAACTTGATGGATACCTTCTGCACTTCCTGGCGACGCGATGTTAAGACGCGGAACCCCAAAATTTATCAAAACATCGATTTTCTCTTCTAAGGTGAGCAGGGACACGATGTTGTCGACCCGCTGTTCCATTGGAAGTTTGGCATTTTGATACGGATAAGGCTTTTGGGCCAGCGCGGTGATGAAGCAACTAAGGGCCAGAATGAAGGTTAATCCTGATTTGGAAAAAATTGTATTGATTCTCATTTCTTTCAAGGTTAAATGGTATACCAAGGTTGCGCCATAAGAGGAAGACTTTTATTAATCCGTGTTAATCCGTGTTAAAAATTGCCACAGCTCTCGTCCACCCTGCACTCCCACCTTTAATCTTGGCGGGAAAGCAGGCGACTTTAAAACCAAAGGGAGGCAGCTGATCGAGGTTAGCTAACTTTTCAATCTGACAATATTCTTTTTCGCGGCCTACATAATGTGCGGCCCATATAACACCAGGCCGAGGTTTTTCTAAATACTCTTTTACCTGCAAATGCAACGGAATGTCCCAACCCCATCCATCGGTTCCCATCACTTTTATTCCCTGATCAATCAGCCAATGTGTTGCCTCTGCTGAAACGCCAACGTGAATTTTTACAAAGTCATCATCGTAGATTCTTTTATCCGCATCGCATCGTATCAATACAATATCAAAAGGTTCTAAAGTATAGTTAATAGCAGCCAGTTTTTGTTTCAGATCAACTACTGTAACGCAATAGCCATCCGGCTTATCCGTAAAATCAAGCACCACACCATTTCCAAAAAACCATTCAAGAGGAAGTTCTTCAATAGTCCTGGATGGTTTGCCTTCACAAGTGGGAAAATAATGCCAGGGAGCATCAACATGCGTACCTGCATGACCTGTTACGGTTATGACTTCACCGGCAGGTCCGTTGCCTTCAATAAATGCATCAGCAGGAATACCATTGAATAATTTGCTGCCCATTTTTTTTGCACCCTCTTTGTGATCTTCATAGACGATACTAGTGGGCAACGGTTCCTTTATTTGTGGTGAAATGGTCACCGATAAATCGATTATTTTCATATGAGATGTTTTATAATTGGAACTTTAATTCAAAATGCTGTACGTGTGGCGGTGTTTCAAAGAATGGTCCTATCAATGCCCGCCAGTCCTTAAACAGTTCCGACTCACGGAAACCTTTAGTATGGTCCTCAAGTGTTTGCCATCGGATGAGGAGCAAGTAGCGATTATCCTGTTCTATGCATTTTTGAAACTGGTGCCCAATGTAGCCGCTGGCCCTACTGATTATAAATTGCGCTTTACCAAGATTATCCTCAAACGTTTTATTCGTTCCGGGTTTAATGTCTATGGTCGCTACTTCTAATATCATTTTCTTTAGATTGAGTGATTATAAAATTGCTTAGACTAATTTATTTTGGGTGTTCCTGCCCTTTATCAAATGACTCTGTTTCTCAAAATTCCAATACCTTCGATTTCCAACTCCACTACATCGCCAGGTTCCAGTGGTCGATGTACTTCAAAATTGTTTTCGATGAGGCTACCCCACCCTACTGTTCCAGAGCCAAGGATATCACCTGGATAAAGCGTGACATTATTCTCAGAAGCTCGTTCAATCATTTGAGGGAAAGTGTAGTAAACGGTGTTGTAGTTGCCGTCACAGATCAACTGGTCGTTTATTCTGGCTGTCATTCGAACGTTAAACTTTCCATCCCCACCGATGTAATTATTCATTTCATCTTTAGTAACAATACAAGGGCCGATGGCATTTGCGAAGTCCTTGCCTTTGTGTGGCCCAAGTGGTGCTTCCATTTCCTTTTTTTGTATGGCACGAGCCGTCCAATCATTAAATACGGTATAACCAAAAATGCAATCTTCGGCCTCTGATGCTTTGATGTCCGTTCCTTTCGTACCAATAATGACAGCCATTTCCAATTCAATATCCAGTTTTGTCTCTTTCGCTGGTCGTTTGATATCATCTTCAGGACCATAGACGGCCTGGTGATTGGTGAAATAAAAAATCGGCATCTCGTACCAGGCTTTCGCAATTGAATGTCCGAACTTGGCTGATGCATTAAGCATATGCTGTTCAAAGCCTATATAGTCCCTGATGCTCCGTGGATTTGGTAACGGCGGCAGCAGTTTAACTTCATCTAATCTATGGGTTGGCGATTCGCCTTCCAGTCCGCTGCTTTTAATTATAGAAAAGAATTTCTCATGCTCATCGATAAAAGCTAGCATATTGTCAGGCAATACACCGTCGCTCACTCGTTGCATGTCCACCACACCATTGCCTTTAAGCCAACCAGCTTTTACTTCCCCATTTTTATTTTTGAATGTTACAAGTTTCATTGGTCTGTGGTTAGCGATTAAACAGGAGTTGTGTTCTTAGTTTTTATCGGCGCTGTTTCAATAAGGAGAAAGGCAATACATCCGGCGATGAACGATGCACCGGCAGCAATGAGAAATGGCGCCTGCAAACCGAATTGATCTGCTGACCATCCTGCAATGGCCGGCGCTGCAAAACCTCCCACCAATTCACCAATCCCCATTACCAGACCAAGGGTTTGAGCAACATACAAACGAGGAACGGTTTCAGATGGAATAGTAGCCAATACAATTGGGAAACATCCCATTGTAGTAGCGCCGACTAAAACCAATGGTGCAAGGCTGCCAAAACTATTGCCGGCATACACCACAGCCAGAGGCATTAACATACTTACAAAAAAGAAAAATATCACGGCTGGTTTTCGACCAATCTTATCTGATAAGGCAGACACTATGGCACCCCAGAGGATTGAACCGAGGCCGAATACGCCCATGGTTTTGCCCATGTCTTCTTCTGAAAAATGCTTGATGTCAACCAGGAATTTTGGCATGAATGTTATCTGAGCAAACATCCAGGTCATCATGCAACAACTCAGTAGTATGGCTACCCAAACATTGCGGTATTGCAGCAGGTAGGTAAGATTAACTTTTGACTTTTTTTCCTGTGTAACTGTGGTTGGAGTTTCCTGTATAACGAAAAAACCGATCAACGCCAGCACCAATCCCGGGACGCCAGCAATAAAAAAAGCATTTCTCCATCCATAACTTGTTGCGAGTGCCACCAGAATTATCGGTGCCAACATGGTGCCTAACAAATTGCTGCCGAAGCTTTGCATAAAGCCCATATTAAAACCTCTTCGTTTTTCAGTGGACGCGCGCACCATAATAGATTGTGCCAACGGCAACACAGGGCCTTCTGCAAAGCCCATGATAATGCGCGCCATTAATAAGAATGCAAATGATGATGCGAGACCGGAAATGAATGAGCAAACAGAAAAAATTACTACTGCCAGGAGCAGGTATTGTTTTCGTTTACCCGTTTTGTCTGATAAGGTACCGATTACATAACCAGAAATTGCCCAAGACAATGCAAGTAATGAAGCCAGCAGACCGATCTGCGTATTGTTTAATCCAAGTTCTTTATCGAAAAAGGGTACCAGAAAATTCAATGCCATTCGGTCGAATAGCACAAAGCCGAAAGTGAAGCTAAGTAATAAAAGAAGTTTGTTCTCGTAAGAAAATACTTTACTCTGGGACATTGAGGATTGAATTTAGTCCTAATTAAGTTTGGCTTATATTGGTTGCATCATGGCACCCAATGTCTTGCCCATGATCGCACCAATGTTCACATCTTTTGGTAACAGCCCTTTCCATTCCAGTTGCTCGAGTTCGCCGATTTGTTTCGATGCCTCTACTACCAGTTTACATCGATCAAATCTTCGTTTCATGTATTTTTCCAACGTAACTTCCAGTGGGTTCTCTTGCTGAATAAGTTCAGCAAGTACAATGCTATCTTCCAGGGCCAGTCCTGCCCCTTGTCCTAATTGGGGAATAGTAGCATGAGCGGCATCACCGATGATCAAAACACGATTGTTGTACCAGGGCGCTGGTATCAACAGAGTTTCAAGTGGCCTGTAGACCACCAGTTTTGGATCGGTAATTTTTTTGATGAGGTTTTTCACAATCGGTACTTCATACTCTTTGAGCCACTCCTTAAACCGTGGCACCAAATGAGCTTCCGGAATTTTTGGGTCATCACCTTCAGCTGTAACCAAAAACATGTATATCGTATCCTTTGTCATTGGAATTAAGCCCACTTTTGAAGTACGCCCCATGAATATGTAGCCAGTTTCAAGTTCGGCTGGCCGGTCAAACGCATAACGCCATACGGACTGCCCGGTATAAGCAGGTAGGTATTCTCCAAAAATCAGTTTGCGTATTTTTGAGTTTACGCCATCGGCGCCGATTAACAGATCGTATTGACCTTTTGTTCCATCCGAAAATGTAAGGGTAACTTTTTCCTTTCCATTGTCAATTTCATCAACGGTTAGACCCATTCTGAAATTAACTCCTTTGCTAACGGCTTCTTCATATAAAACATCATGAAGTATTTTGCGCGAAATACCATTATGACTTGGCAGCCTTCCAATCGGAGGCACACCGACTTCAGTGATAAAATGTCCCTGTGCTGTAAACATTTTTACCATTCCATAAGGGGAACCTTTCTCCATGCACGAATCAACTACCCCGAGAGAATCTAAAGCACGCAAAGCGTTGGAAGGTTGAATAATTCCCACACCGTAGACATTGAATGAAGGTTGGATCTCAGCAATGGTAACTTCCAGACCTAACTTGCACAAAGCAATTCCGCTGGATAACCCACCAATACCACCTCCCACAATTAGTATTTTCTGAATTTTTCCCATTTGTCAACGTTGTTTAATTCGTTCTAATTCTTAAGGACTATGATCATTTGAGCAACCTTCCTCCATCCACTGGAATTATACTTCCCGTGGTAAACCTCAATGTTGTGGCCAGCGCAAATACGACATCGGCAACATCTTCTGGTTTAGCGAGACGATTGAGCGGAGTTGATTCAAGTTGATTTTTCAAAAATGACGGATCAAAAGTCTTTACATATTCGCCCAGTACCAACCCGGGAGAAACAGATACGACACGAATCTTCGGTGCGAGAGCCCTCGCAAGAGAACGGGTCAAGCTGTCCATCGCTGCTTTTGACGCGCAATAGGCTACGTTACTTCCAATGCCCGAAACTCCTGCTATGGATGATATGTTGACTACCAGCGCATCATCACTTTGTGTTAACAGGTTTTTACAGGCTCGTATCATAGCAAAAGCTCCTCGAAAGTTTGTAGCAAATATTTTATCTATCCATTCATCCGATAAGCTATCTAAATCGTCGTGTGCGACAGGAGTTGTAATACCCGCGTTGTTTACCAGTATATCCAATTTTCCGTACTTCTC
>DATHIE010000675.1:0-2206 GCA_035316905.1 Chryseolinea sp.
AACAAAGCCGATACATTGAGGTCAAGCTATTACCTGAACCTTTATGGGTCCGTTTTACTGAATGCCGAAAACAAGAACGATAGCGCGTACCTGCTTTTGAAGAAAGCATACCTCCAGGAATTCCAGCTTGACTTCAGGCGAAATACTCTTGAAATAAACAGGTTGATCGTTGAACTAGAGACCCGTGAAAAGGAAAACGCAAATCTCCGGTTGCGTGAAGCCAGGGTCTGGCTGTTGTTGGCACTTGTGGGTACCGCGTTAGTGGCGGTCACAGCTTATCTGGCATATACATTCCAACGGACAAAAAATATCAAGCAAACCCGGGAAGCTGAAATAAAAGTTGAAAATCTCATCAGGGAGCAGGAATTGTCAGGAATCAATTCAATGCTCGAAGGGCAGGAAAAGGAGAGGAAACGGATTGCCAATGAATTGCATGATGACCTGGGAAGCCTAATCGCCACCCTGAAGCTACACCTCCATGCCCTGAAGGGGCATACAATCAAAGACAATCACTCTGAAGAGTTGCTGGAAAAGACGGATCTGCTTATCAACGAAACGTACGACAAAGTAAGGGCAATCGCGCACATGCGAAATGCCGGTGTGAGTGCACAGGAAGGACTACTGCCGGCTATCAAGAATTTTGCTTCCAAAGTTTCTATAGTGAACAGCTTGGTCGTAGAAGTCAACGAACATGGTATCGATGGTCATCTGGAAAATTCGCTTGAGATCACCGTGTTCAGAATCATTCAAGAACTGATTGCAAACATTATCAAGCACGCGAAAGCGTCAAACGCCATCATTCATTTGACTCAACACCAGGAAAGCATTAACATTATGGTAGAAGACAATGGTGTCGGATTTGACATCGCCCTGATCAAACCTTCAGCTGGTATGGGATTGTACTCTATCCAGCGTCGCGTCGAAAACATCGGGGGCAGTGTTACAATTGAATCGATACCAAATAGTGGAACAACTGTGATCATAGATTTGCCGATTGCATGATAGATCTTGTCGTTGCCGAAGACCATAACTGCCTCATCGATGGCATTAAACTCCTTCTGGAAGCCAGGGAGGATATCCGGTTTATTGGCTATGCAAACAACGGAGCGGATCTGTGCGAGTTGGTAAAACAAAAACGGCCGGACGTGATCGTTACCGACATCCGCATGCCGGTGATGGATGGAATCACGGCAACACGTGAGATTCTTAAGCTCCAACCTGATACGAAAATAATCGCCTTCACGATGTTCGGACAGGACGAGGCGGTATGGCAAATGCTTGATGCCGGCGCCAAGGGATATGTGCTGAAGAATTCAACGCTGGAAGACCTGCTCTCGGCTATACGCGCCGTGGCGCGTGGCGAGCATTGGTATGATCCGAATATTGTCGTCCCTGCATCTCACCGCCGTGAGAAACCCAAAGGTCTCTTGTCGAAAAGGCAACTGGAGATCCTTCACCTGATCGCTGTTGGAAAAACCAACCAGGAGATCGCCGATATTTTATCTCTTGGTAAAACAACCGTCGAGACTCACCGCAAGAACATGATACGGATATTGAATCTGCGCGGTGCCGGGGAACTGCTCAGGTATGCGGTGGAAGCGAAGTATGATTTTGAGGGATGAGGTCTGCATTCTACCCCTAAATCCCCTGAAGGGGACTTTAATGCACGTTCTAATTGTCATTGTGACAATGCGGGTTGGTCTCATTTTGTTTTCATTCCAGGCACATTGCGGAAAGAATTTTGTGTAGTGGACAATTGATGATCGTTAGTCAAACGCTGAGACGGTGCGGTCTATCAGTTACCTTTTGTTAAAGATTCAATTACCATCTAACAACAACAAGAACCAAAACGCTCCGTCGAATGAGCATGTGATATCATCTTAGTTAACTTTTGCCTCTATTGAATGTTGAAACGATTAATGTTTTCATTAAATTGTAGGAGGGAGGCGGGCGCCGTTAGCAATTAATCGGATATGTCAGACACCTTGAATAACGATGAGTTCAAGCGCCTGCTTTTATCGTGGCCTGCTAAGGCAATTCATTACCTCTATACTTTTCACAGAGATAGCCTGTTAAGAATCTCACGTGTTGCCGTGATTCCATCCATCACCGGCATGCGGATGTCGGTAACGATCACGTCCGGCCGTTTTTGTTTTACCAACTCGCACAGATCCGCTCCGTTGTTTGCATAGCCAATAAACCGGAT
>DATHIE010000676.1:0-7329 GCA_035316905.1 Chryseolinea sp.
GTGATTTTTTCAAATTTCAGGTTTCCTTTATTAAGGTAGAGCTCGTTGCTTACTAAGTTTCCGCAAAGAAAAACATCAAGCAACCCATCATTATTAAAATCGCCGAGGCCGACCCCTCCTCCGTTATAAAAATTGCGAAAAGTATAAGTGTTCAGCTCTTCTGTATATTCCAGTTCGTTAACAAACTCTATGCCTGTAGCACGTTGATCGAGCA
Organism: Chryseolinea sp.; assembly: GCA_035316905.1. Classification (GTDB taxonomy): domain Bacteria; phylum Bacteroidota; class Bacteroidia; order Cytophagales; family Cyclobacteriaceae; genus Chryseolinea. The sequence continues at coordinate 215 of DATHIE010000676.1, forward strand.
AGCGAAACAGAGTATCGGTCCGGCCGTTCTCGGAGGGTTTGGTGCAATAGGAAAACAAGACGATTAAAAAAATGAATGCTCCTTTTTTCATCAGCATGCAAAGCCCTCCTTCAATTCTAAAAAACACGCTTCAAAATTAAGAAACAATTTCATTGTCAAGATTAAAAAAGTACACTCGCACCAATAGAAAAGATACGGGCTGGGGCATAATCTGATCGTTTGTCCAGTCCGGAAACAAGCGGGCTTTTATTCAGAACTAGTTTCGTATTTCCTTTCTGCTCGATCTCGCCGTACACCACCTCGGGATCAAGTCCGGTGTAACTGCTTATCGCAAAAAGATTCTGTACAGTGAAGTTAACCGAAAGGGCGACCTTCGCCGGCACGCGATAGGAAAGACTAATGTTGTCAAGCTTAACAAAGCTCGCTTTCTCAACATATAGGCTCGACAGAACGCTCTGAGTCAGTTTCGGATCAAAATACTTTGTCGTTACTATATTATAAAATGAGACCACCTGCGTCGATTCATGGAGTAACCGGTAACTATTGATTTTTGAATGTCCTGCTGCGCCTCTCAACAAAAATGACAGGGTAAAATCCTTATATGAAAAGGAATTATTGAAACCGAAAGTAAACTTTGGCAATGCTTTTCCAACAACTTTCGGATCCGGCTGTCCGTCTCCATTAGTATCCTGCAAATTTGCCCGGCCATCTTCCATGACGCCAACGAATACTGGAACGTATATCTCGCCTAGCTTTTCACCTTCTTTGATCCGTATATAGCCCGGTGAACCACAACCGCATCCTCCGCCTTCTTCCAACGGATTACCTACGTACATCACACCATCCGTACCAATAGAATATCCGTTACCAGACAGACTCTTCATTTTTGTTGAAACTCCGGACATGTTCAATCCAAGATCCCACGAGAACTTTTTCGACCGAATCACCGACGCACTAATATAGAGTTCCACTCCCTTGTTGCTGATTTCCCCAAGATTCACAAATGTACTGGGTGCTACATTAGGCGGTACTGGAACTGTAACTTCGGTTAACAAATCATACACTTTGTTACTGAACAGATCGAGACTGACCTGAAGTCTTCCCTTTGCCATGTTCACGTCCGTACCGATGTTTACCTCAGATTTTTCCTCCCACTTTAAGTCAGGGTTTGCATTCCTGATGACAGCGTATGTATCGATATAATCTCCGTTGTAGTATGTTTTTCCAGATACTACCAATTGTGATTCAGACAAGTTTGATCGTTGCGGAATATTTCCTGACTTTCCCCACCCTGCCCGGACCCGCACATTCTTCCATTCTACTCCACCTGTGATGGCTGGAAAGAGTCCCCACTTATTGTTTGAACCAAATCGAGTTGATCCACTATAATTCGCTGCAGCGCTTAAAAAATATTTCTCCCTGAACCGGAAAAAACCAGTAGCCCTGTATGATACGATCGTAAATCCCTCTTCCAATTGCTCTATAATGCCTTTGTCATTCTGAAAGTCGCCCGCATCCTGAACCTGTTCATAGCCACCTTCGTCGGAAGGAAAGTCTCCCCCCGCCATGTACTCACCATCTTCGGACGACACTTGATACTGGTACCCTGCACCCAACTTCATATCCACCCATCCGATTTTCTTGTCGTAGTTGAGTCCAACATCAACTTGTTGATTAGTGATTGCTTGAGTAGTTCGTTTCGCGAAACCGTTGCGCGCAAAACCAACGTAGTAGCTAGACTTGGAATAATACGTGCCAAATTCATCGTCTTGCGTCGATATGGTGTAAGACGTAAGTGCTGAAAGTCCCTTGACACGTCCACTGAATTCATATTTTGCATTAACTCCGGCAAAAATTGTTTTCTCTTCTCCGGAATTCGTGTTCTGACTGACAACTCCTGTGGGGTTGTAGACATCGAAGGTTTGTGACTGATAATAGTTGCCGTATTGTGGCGCGTCAGGATTGTTTATTGGCATTGTGGGATTCGCATTCCATAAATATTTGAAGGCCTCGCGAAACCCAAAATCAGAGTTGCGTTGCGTTATGCCAGACCCCAATCCCAACGTCAGTTTGTTCTGAAATGCTTTTTGTTGCAGGTCGACACGGCCATTTAATTGTTGGAAGCCTGAACCTACCAGTGTACCCTTTGCTGTTCGATAGTTAGCCGAAGCTCTGAAGGAAAATGATTTTTTACCTCCGGTTACTGAAAGGTTGTTTACCGTCGATATTCCATTCTGCGTCACCTCGTCGACCCAGTTGGTCTGGTCCCCATAGTCAGTGATGTTAGGAAATGTTTTGTACTTGCTGGTTGATGAAGGTTCCAGGTGCATTGTGGGAGTCTCTATGGAAATCGAAGTCCGATAAGAGATAGTTTTGGCCCCGCTTGCCCTTTTTGTGTTCAGAAGGATAACTCCATTCGCTCCCCTTGGTCCGTACATGGACGTAGCAGAAGCATCCTTCAGTATCGTAATTTCATTGATGTCGGCCGGGTCTATCAGTAACAAATTGTCGGTAATAAACCCGTCGACAACAAAAATAGGTGTCGTGCTCTCTTGTAGTGTTGAGAGTCCACGTATGCGCATGATATAATCTGCATTCGGATCATTCCCGACCTTGGCTGCACCGATTCCGGTAAGCAAACCATTAAAAAGCTGAACCGGACTGTGGGTTATACCTTTGTTAAAACTCTTCTCCTCCAGCTTTTGTATAGCCGAACCGTTGTCTTGGCTGTCTAATTTTTTAGTCTGAAGGGTATCAGAGTTTATACTGGTTTGGCCAAGCAGCATGAAGGGAAAAGTCATGGCAAGGCAAAATCCGGCAAGAATGCTACGTACTTGCATCCACATTCTTATCAGAAAATTTTGGTGTGAGTATTTAAGAAAAAGGCAAATACGGTTGTATTTGCCTTTTTCTAGTATTCAGTTAACTATCAATTGCTTCCAGGATATCCCGGATTCTGTTGAAGTTTAGGGTTAACGTCGCGTTGAGCCTTTGGTATCGGGAAGAGATTGTATGTCGTTGTGCTGGCTGCTTTTTCCCACCAAGCATCGTTGAACTTGCCAAAACGGATCAAGTCCTGACGACGGGTCATTTCAGCAAACATTTCACGACCACGTTCTGCAAGCAGGTTATCGGCAGTCAAAGCACCGTAAGGATCAACATCCGCACGGGCACGTACCTGGTTCACAAGAGACAATGCTTCTGCATCACCTGGATTAATTCTCCAAAGGGCTTCTGCTCTTGTTAAGAGTATATCGGAATAACGGAAGATAACAAAGTCGTTGCTCATGTTTTCCGTTCCGCCGCGTTCATACTCATATTTACCGATACGCGCTCCACCTTGTCTCCACGCGTCTGGCCAGATCTGGTTGATCCTCGGCGTAAAATTCAGGTTAGTTCCGTCTGGATCTGGCTGCTTAGCAGTGGGTCCTTCAAAACCCGGGTCAACTGCCTTCGTACCATCTGCCTTATATTGTGGACCGACCACAAAGTTTGAAATCCTGGAATCAAGGGTACCCATATCATCAGCAATTCTGTCGTTGTTAGCATCAACAGCAAGCCCTTTCCATACCGGGCCTTGAGGACCAGGGTTCTTAGCAGGGTCGATGTAGGAGTTATAAAATTCCTCTACAGCTGAATAACCATTCCAAGGTTGTGCCGTGAAATTGTAAACACCTTGACTCGCATAGTGCAGCGTCATCATAGGCCAGTTAAAACCGCCAGCGAACACTTTGTCATAGGGATAGACAAGTATGTTCTCCTTAGAACCGCTATTTGAAACGGCAAAGTTATCAGCGTAAACAGGCTCAAGATTATATTTCGCTCCATCAATGATAGCTTTAGCATCAGCAGCCGCTTTATCATAAGCTGCAACACCCTTAAATACCTGGGCGTTGAGATACAACTTGGATCTTATCGCTAACGCTGTCCATTTTGTCATACGTCCATAGGTAGACTGATCTACAGTTGTTGGCAATTTGTCCAATATAGCAGTGATTTCGCTTTCGATAAAATCATAGATCTGACCGCGAGGAGTTGTTGCTGGAGGCTCTGCATCGAGGAAGTCTGTAACCAATGGAACATTGCCATATGCATCAATCAGCCAGTAGTACCAAAGTGCACGAATAGCGCGAAGCTCCGCGATAAATGCGTCAGCCTGAGGTGTACCAACTTGTTCAAATGTATAGATCAATCGGTTTGCAGTGTTAATCCCACCGAAGATCCATCCCCATGCACCGTTGACGATACCGTTGTCAATAGTGTACTTATGCTGGTGCATCTGGATCAATACACCGCCATCATACCAGTCACCACCCTTTGTAGTGATTACCAGTTCGTCCGACGCTAACTCATTCAATGTCCAAAGACCAAAGTGGTTACCGACTCCGGCGAACGACGAGTACGCTGATCCAAGAGCAGCTATGAACTGCTCATCAGTTTTATAAAATTCACTTGCGGGCAGATCAGAAAATAGCTCCTCATCCAAATCATTACATGACTGGGTAACGAAAGCCAGGCCTATCCCAAGTATCAATGCTCTCTTAAATATCCTATTTTTCATCTTGTTTGTATTTATTGTCTTAGAAGCCAAGGTTTACTCCAAAAGTGAATGTCCTGGTAGTGAAATAGGTAGACCTTCTTTCAATTCCGGGAGCAAACGCGTTATCCACAGTAGCAGGTTCTCCACCACCATCGCCATCAATTCTATCTACATAGCGGACCTCAGGATCGATACCTGTATAATCTGTTATTACAAACAGATTCTGACCTGAAACAAATAGCCTTAGCTTATTGATCGACGAACCAGGCGCCAATGCGAAATTGTATCCAAGCGTCGCATTATCAAGCTTGACAAAGTCAGCGTTCTCGATGTGCGAACTGTTTACAACCGCCTTCGTGATGGTTGGATCGTAATACTTCGTCTTAACAATGTTGTAGTTATTTAACGTCGTAGATTCTCTGTTTTCATAGAAACCTCTGTAGCTGTTAACCAAGTCATGACCAAAAGCACCACGGAAGAAGAAGTTCAAGTCAAATCTTCCAAATGAGAAAGTATTCACCCAGCCCGCTGTCAGATCAGGAAGACCATTTCCAATTACTGTCTTGTCATCATCACAATCACAGTAGGTTCCGTCGCCATCCAGGTCTGCCAAGTGAGGAGTTCCATCCGTATTGATGCCTTCCTGAATAGGGCCCCAGAGCTCACCAAGCGGCTGGCCTTCTTTCACGCGAACAAGGCTAAATGCATTTTGTCCGGGAGCACCCATTCCAGCGGTGTAGAACGTACCGCCTTCTGGTAATTCCGGAGTAGTGAGACTAATGACCTCGGTGTTGAATGTCGCAAAGTTGATGCCGGTTGCCCATTTGAAGTTGGCCTTATCAATTGCCTGGTAGTTCAGGGCAAGTTCAATACCTGAGTTTTTCAGTTCACCGATGTTTAACCAGGTTTGAGGAAACAAATTCGGAGGCTGTGGAACGTTCTTCAAGTTTAACAGGTCTTTTGTAGTCCGTGTATACCAGTCAAACGTACCGGTCAGTTTGTTATCCAGCATTGCGAAATCAAATCCAAAGTCCAGTTCTCCTTTTGTTTCCCATTTCAAGTTAGGGTTCGGGTTACTGATAGGACCATAAGCGGTCACATAGCCACCGTTGTAAAAGAAGCTACCTCCTGTTGAGCCGATACGTGGAATAGACAGATATGAATCATTCGGCCTGTTACCAGTCACACCATAGCTTCCTCTTACTTTTAAGCTATTTACCGCTGGAATTTCCACAAGGTTCGTCAGCGTGATACCCGCACTTACTGCAGGGAATACACCCCATTTTTCATTTGCACCGAAAACGCTTGATCCTTCATAACGAGCGCTCGCTGACAAGAAGATGAAATTATTAAAAGTGAAGTTAGCGCGACCAAAATACGCTACAAGGCGGTTAGAATTTCTGTAACTGCCTGCCTGAGCGCGACCATTCTTGAAATCGAGAGCATAATCCGGACTAAGTTGGTTGTAGTTGTAGAAGTCGGTAATAAAGTTACCAGCCTGTACACCTTGTCCGTTATTCAAGAACTCCTGATAAGAATAACCACCCAACAAAGCAAAGTCCAGTGCTCCGAATGTCTTATCATAGTTTAACAATGCCTCGAACAGCTGATTGTAACGCTGCTCATTAGTGATACCAGCTAAGCCGTTTCTGTTCGATCCTCTGAACTTAGCAGTCTTCGCGTAGTACCAACCTCTCCAATCGTGCTCCCTTTGTGTTGAATAAGAAGCCGAAGCCTTAAATCCGTCGATGAAGTCGCTGAAGTCGTACTCAGCACGAAGATTTAACAACGAACGGGTATCTGTACCATCATTCTTGTTTTGTTCTGCGATTGACAGGGGGTTAAAGAAGTCAAAGATATCGCGCTCTGCATACCCACCATAGCGGCCCCCAGCTGTAGGACTGGTTGTCGTGTTATCATAGAGAGGCATAGTCGGGTTGGCAATGATCGCGTAACGCAGCGATTCTTTGAAACCGTATTCTGCATCCTTTGCTGTTGAAGTGAAATTCAAACTGAAAGTTGCCCTGTCGTTCAACGCTTTTTGAGTCAGGTTGATACGGCCGTTTAATTGGTTGAATCCAGAGTTTATAGCGATACCATTTTGTTGCCTGTAGTTAACGGCAGCATAGTATGTAGTTTTGTCGCTACCACCTGACAAGGACAGGTTGTGTACCTGCGCATTGCCATTTTGCGTAACCTCATCCAGCCAATTTGTGCTGGAGCCCAGATCGATAGCACCGGGTGTGCTTCTGAATTCGTCGGCTTCCATAAAGTCGATGGTTCTTGCTACAGATTCAACTGCAACAGACCCATTATATTCAACTCTTGGTTTACCAGACTTTCCAGACTTTGTTGTTACGAGGATCACACCGCTACCGCCCCGGCTACCATAAATAGCGGCAGCAGATCCGTCCTTCAGTACGTCCATTGAAGCAATATCGTTGGGGTCAACAGTACTTAGCGACGCACCGATCACGCCGTCGATAACGATCAAGGGTGAAGAGTTCGCGCCAAATGTTGCAACACCGCGCATACGAATGTTGAAGGCCCCGTTGGGGTCACCACCTGGACGAGT
>DATHIE010000677.1:0-6210 GCA_035316905.1 Chryseolinea sp.
CCATGGATAAGAGCTCGCTGCAACATTACCTGCAACACAGCAAGCCATTCATTGGGGTGGTGGACAAGTTCAACTTCAAAGACAGTCGCACCAGCTGCTACTGTTTTGACTACGAAATGCTGAAAGCCATGGGTGTGTACCTGGGTGGAAGCGAGGGGCACCAGGGGACTCCACCACCGCCAACGGCCAATCCACCGCCAGCTGGTGGCACGGAAGACCTTCCTTTTTAGGATTGCATTTTCCTTCCCCTTTTTCCCCTCTTTCCCCTACTACTACTAACTAATTAAAAATCAAACATATACATAGTAAGGAAGGGAGGGGAAAAGGCGGGGAAAAAGGGGAAGATGGGAAAACACAAAAAACTTCCCCGGACAAAAAGTGACGGTAATTAATTGATAATCAACGAGTGGGGAAGTAGGGGAAAAAGGTACTCGAAACATACATACCAAAAGCAAAAAACTATGAATGCAGAAACAAGTTATCCTCAATTCTACCGCCTGGCAGGCCACTGCCTGAAGCGTGAAAGCGATACCACTGCTACTGAAATCAGAATACCAGATCCAGAAAAGATGCTGCCCTTGGTTCACCAGCCTACCACCTACCCTACCAAAGCCAGGCTTGACGAAGAAGTAAGCCGTATGGAACAGGTTGACCAGGACGTATACGAAGACTACCTGGGCACTTTTTTCGCGCAAGCCAGGGAGAACTCAAGTGTATTGAACAACATCAGGCAGCGTCGGTATGAAGCTGGTGTATTGAAGCTCTGCATGACCGGATTGTATCTGTCACGTCAACTCTTCGGGTTATGAATTGTATCGAGAGCTCCGCGAAATTTTCAGATGATGGCCTGTATCGGTATTACCTACGCAGGGCATGGCGCAATGATCGTCCTCAAGCAATGTGTATCGGACTTAATCCATCAACTGCTGATGCAGAGTCAAACGATACGACTATAAGAAATCTAATTACAATGATGGGCAGTCTTGGCTATGGTGGATTCTATATGATGAACCTCTTCGCATTGATTACTTCAAAACCAGACAAGCTGAGAGAATGTCCGGATCCAGTTAAGGACAATGATCAATACCTCGAAGCCATAAGGACTGAAGTTCGAGATGTTATTTTCTGTTGGGGAGCATTCAAGCAAGCAGTTTACCGCGCAAAGAAGATAACACCAATGTTTCCTGGGGCACTATGCTTTGGTAAAGATTCAAAGGGAAACCCGATCCACCCATTAGCCGCAACGATATGGATGAAATCAAAGTGCAGCCTTCAACCATACATCGCTATCAACTCAAAAATTCTCTCTTGACATATTGTACAACTTAAAACCAAACAAACGCTTATGCAAACACTAAAAATTGAAATCCCAAAAGGGTACGAGATCGATAGCTTCGACAAGCTATCCGGTGAAATCAAGTTCAAGGCGGCAAAGCCAAAGAACGTGATGGAGAGAATCAAAACAATTGATGATGTACTGGCTGACAATGGAATCACTCAATCAACCTTCAACGATTGGAGTGAAGGTCTATCGCAGGATGAAGTAGCATACAGAACATTGAAGCTACTAACCAAGTCACTCAACGAAGGATGGGTTCCAGACTGGAGCAACTCCAAGGAATACAAATACTTTCCATGGTTCGAGATGAATGGTTCGTCCGGCTTTCGGTTCTGCGACGACGGTTTTTGGTATTCGACTTCGGCTGTCGGCTCTCGCCTTTGCTTCAAGACAAGTGAACTGGCAGAATATGCTGGCCGGCAATTCACCTTCCTGTACAACCGATTCTTGATCATCCAATAAAACCAAACCTTTATGAAAAAGATTGAAGAGCTAAAAACGTTCGAAGATGCCTGCACGGTGTTAAAACTCAATGCGAAAAAAGTATTGCCAGACTTCTCATGCTATCCGAAACAAGATCATGCTGCCATGCAAGCACACGCCAAACTAGTCATCATTGCTCGTGCAGCAAATCGCCTAGCCAACAAAGGAAAAGAGTGGAAGCCGAATTGGGGTAACTCCAGTCAATGGAAATATTACCCATGGTTCGAGATGAATGGTTCGTCCGGCTTTCGGTTCAGCGGCGGCGATGGTTGGGCTTCGACTTCGAATGTCGGCTCTCGCCTTTGCGTCATCTCACGCGAGGTGGCTGTGTACATAGGCAAGCAATTCGAAGATTTGTACAAAGACTATTTCACATTATAAAACTTTAAAAGGCTGTGTGATGGTTGAGCGAGGTTCGTCCGGCTTTCAGTTCAACGACAACGATAATTGGAATTCGAATTCGAATGTCAGCTCTCACCTATGCTAAATGAAAATAGACTATCGCAGGCCCTGCCGAACGGGCAAAAAATAACGACATCAAAATCTAAGGCGTTGGTATCTCAGGAGAAGGCGACTTATGAAAAGCAAAGGAACGCATGAAACGAATAGGTAATATCTATAATCAGATCACCAGCCTGAAGAACCTGCAGGAAGCAGATCACAAGGCGCAGAAAGGAAAGGCCAACACGCACGGCGTTATCCTTCACAATGCAAACAGAGAAGGCAATCTCCTTGTCCTTCAAGATATGCTCATAAACAAAACCTACAAGACATCGACCTACGACATCTTCACGATACGCGAACGCAAGGAAAGGATCGTCTATCGCCTACCATATTTCCCCGATCGCATTACACACCATGCGATCATGAACGTGCTTGCACCCATCTTCGTCAGCACATTCACAGCAGACACGTACAGCTGCATTAAAACTCGCGGCATCCATCACCTGCAGCGAAAACTAAAAAACGATCTTAAAGACACTGAAGGCACGACGTACTGCCTGAAGTTTGATATAAAGAAATTCTACCCGAGCATTGATCACAATGTGCTAAAACAGTTGATCCGGAAAAAATTTAAGGATCCGGATCTGCTTTGGCTCCTGGATGAGATCATCGACAGCGCACCAGGACTGCCGATCGGCAATTATCTCAGTCAGTACCTGGCCAATTTCTACCTATCGTATTTTGATCATTGGATCAAGGAGCAGAAGCGGGTAAAGTACTACTATCGTTATGCCGACGACATAGTTATTCTCGCTGCATCCAAAATATCCTTGCACCAGGTGCTTGTTGATGCCATGCAATATCTGCTCGACCTAAAGCTAGAGGTAAAAGAAAACCACCAAGTCTTTCCCGTTGCTTCTCGCGGTATCGACTTTATCGGGTACGTGTTCTATCACACGCATGTCCGGATACGGAAGCAGATCAAAAAGAACTTCGCACGTAAGCTAAGCCAAAATCAGCGACATCCTTCGAAGGCTTCCTATCTCGGGTGGCTTAGTCACTGCAATGCAAAACACTTAACCAAAAGACTGTTAGCCAATGAATAGCTTTAAAGACTTCGACATCAAACCCAACATCAACGCTTTTGTCGGTGACAAGATACCGGTAAAGAAACTGTTCAACGTACCGATCACAGTGCTTGAATTTAAATTAGAACCATCCAAGCAAAAGCCAGGTACAGAATTACTGACGCTTCAGATTGAAAAGTCAGGAGAGAAACGTGTCGTGTTCACCGGATCGACCGTCCTTATTGATCAAATCAAGCGCGTACCCGAAAATAAATTTCCTTTCGTGACCACCATCAAAGGAGACAATGACTATTACGAGTTCACTTAAAGGCCCTCACCTATAAATGGACTTAACTGATTACTTAATTATGAAACCGAAAATGATGTCTAAGCAATCGATGGATTACTTATTCGACCACATCCTGGATGGATTTAAGACGAGCCACGAGGGAATCATCAACCTTCAGCGCCAGCAGATCGTTAGTGACGATGAAATCAACGACCTGGTAAAGAAGAACAGCGAGCGACTGATAGAACGCATTCGCGAATTCCGTATGCATGAAAAGCTGTTTGGTATTTTCTTCGCATGCCTGTTCACTTATTTGCAGGTAGATGGCGAGGACCTTGAGATGCGTCGTTCCAGCAGAAGCCGAACCAGGAGAAGAAGTGAGACCGAGAACATCATCACCCTGTAGCAACCAACTATTTTTTAAACTATGACAGTCGACATCCCGATTAAACCACACTTGAAGAAGTTTGTAATCTTCACCATGGAAGCTTTTGAACCGGTCGTACTTAAGGAGAAGGATCTTCTTGGCAGTGCCATCATGAAGGCCCTCCAGGAGACCAGGCAACACAAATTTGACAGACGCCTTGATCAATTCACTTCTCGCATAAAAGTAGTTCTTACGCACGATATGCGCGAGCGATCGCCAAGATTGCACCGGTTGATCTACATGAACACCGAACTGGAACGCGAGTTTCAAGTGGGTCTACTTCTGTGGGTTAGAGCTCAGCGCAAAATGGGAAGTCCAGCAAATGAAGCGTGTAAAAACTTTTTGGCGACTCTCAAGATTGACGAAAATGAATACAGTTACGACGCTGCGTACAAACTATGGCAACGATTCAATGAAATAAAGAATAAAAATAATGCGCCAGAAGTGTCCTAATTCTGCGCCCATTCTGTCCAACGGCTTGTTAAAGTAGTGTCCTAAGAGTTACGATGCGATGAAATCAACTTCGCATCGTGAGTTACCTCAGTAACATTTCGCGTTTTTCGGGATCCGGCAACCGTGGTGGCGTTATTCAATTGAAAGTCGCCCGAGCCGCTGATGTAGTCAGCATCCCAGATCCAGTCGCCGGAAGCATTCTTGGCGACATTGTCTTTTCAGCCGGCAAAGGTTTTGTCACCTGGTACGCCACCTTAGAAACTACGCGCAACACATCAAACAGCCGAACTAGCCGCGAGGGTGCCGTCAAATCCAACCAGCTTAATTTCCTGATTCCAAAAGATCGGGCGATCATAAAAGCTCAGCTGGACCAATGCGAAGACGACGAGTTCATTGTACTCTATAAAGACAGCAATGGCAATCAGATACTTTTCGGGCTGAAAGAGAACCCGGTCAAGTTTCAATATGCCCATGATAGCGGCGACGGTTTCGCAAGCTTTAATTCTTACGAAAGCAAATTCTATTATGATGGTCCAGACAATCGCTATTTCTACAACGGCACCGTAACAGCCCAGCCACCAGGTACCGCGCCATCCATCGTTCAATTCTCCACTGGCGAAATCATCGCGACGCTGAACCCCAGCGACGTGCTGGTCGTAAGCTCAGACTTTACGCACACTTTCACACAATTACCAGGATCTGGTCCAAGCGGTATACCTGCTGTTGTGAAATGGGATGACGACACTCCGATCGCCAGTCTTCAGCCTGGTGATGTATTAGTCGTAGAAACAGACTTCACATTCGACTTTGAAATAATCGGCTCCATATGACACTCGATGAACTTTACTCTTCGCTGTTAACGCTGCTTACACGAGTAGGAAGCAATCGGATATCAGGTCCCGACATATTAACGGCATGCCAAAACATAGTCGGCTACTTCGCAACACAGATCGCAACGATCATTCCTTTGTGGGAAGATGATCTTACGTTCCAACAAGACGGAAGTGATGATGGTCGGTTCTGTCGGTATGCAGACACGAATGGCAAGATCAGGTTATTCGAGACTAAGGTTGACGATAACATCAATAATGTACCTCCGACAAATCCGGCAACAACAGAGAATTCTTTCTGGCGCGAAGTGAGTGCAAGCGCGTCAGCTGCGATTCCGGAATGGGCAGCTGGAGTTTATGGTCCAGGGTTGATCATCGTGTATCACAATCATTCGGTCGACGGAAAAGGACTTTATGTATTAGTGGATCCTGCCAGGCCTTACACCAGCACAAACATTGAAACCGAAATTACTGCGCTTGATTGGGAACGAATAACCGGATCAGAATTGATAACTGTCTCCACGGCCGGAGGAACAATCAACTACGAGTTTAACAACACACCCGAAAGATCTTTCCAGGGATCCGCGGCGATCACAACGCCAAAGACGATCGCATTTCTAAATTCAACGAAAGGCAAAGAATTCCAAGCCTTTCACAACATAACCGACGTCGCTGCTGTGCTCACTTTTCCGGCATCGGTAAAGATGTCAAGTGGACTCTGGCTTGATGGACCAAAAACGTGGACACCTGAATACACCGGCGAGTACAAGTTCATCGGTCACTTCAATGGAACAACCTGGTATGTCGATGCATATGGACCTTACTAAAACGATCATGAAAAAAATATTCTTAGCTCTTGTCCTTTTCGTATTCACGCT
>DATHIE010000678.1:0-17177 GCA_035316905.1 Chryseolinea sp.
ATTGCGATGAATCTTTCAGCTTTCCCTCTGCGATCTTCCGGATTTCTTCTACGGCTTCCATCTGAAAATTTCCATAAACAAAGAGGGGACTAATATTGTCCCCTCTACGAATTTTTAAGAAACTCCCGCAAAAGTATAATCTTTTTTAAGGCATACAAAACAGAATGCATATTTTCTGTCTGGAAATTTCCAGCGGGCTCCGAAACAGACCTGTCTGGCTAGTTAATTCGCCCCTTCCTCTTAAGGTAGTCGGGCGATGCACTAATTATGGCCGCCAGGCCATTAAATGTACTTAGGTAAATTCTTTAAATATGTCCCGTAGCCGCTCTTCTCAAGTGGCTTCGCCAACTCAAACAATTGTTCTATGGTGATGAACTTCATTCGAAAGGCCACTTCTTCAATGCAACCAATTTTGAGTCCCTGCCGCTGTTCGATCAACTGGACAAAATTTGAAGCCTGCATCAGAGAATCAAAAGTACCTGTATCGAGCCATGCCGTCCCGCGACTTAGCGGCGCTACAGTGAGCTGACCACGTTTCAGGTATTCGTTGTTTACATCGGTGATTTCAAGTTCACCTCTGGGACTGGGCTTGAGATTTCTTGCAATCTCCACCACCTGGTTGTCATAAAAATATAATCCTGGTACGGCGTAATTTGATTTCGGTTTTAGTGGTTTCTCTTCTATTGAAATTACTTTTTTATTCGTATCAAAGTCAACCACACCATACCGTTCAGGATCTTGTACATGGTAGGCGAACACAACGCCACCAACAGGGTCGCTGTTCGATTGCAAAAGACGCTGCATTCCAGATCCATAAAAGATGTTGTCGCCCAATATCAGAGCAACCTTCTCTTTTCCGATAAATTTCTCACCAATAATAAATGCCTGCGCCAGGCCTTCGGGTTTCGGTTGTGGCTCATAGCTGAAGTTGCATCCAAGCTTCTCTCCATCACCAAGTAGCTTCTTAAAAGTAGGAAGATCATGAGGCGTTGAAATGATAAGAATCTCTCTGATGCCGGCCATCATGAGAACTGATAGCGGATAGTAGATCATTGGCTTGTCGTACAATGGCATCAATTGCTTGCTGATAGCAAGCGTCAATGGATAAAGCCTCGTACCTGATCCGCCAGCAAGAACGATTCCTTTCATAAGTTGTTGGTTATTAATTGGTTACAGCTATCTCTCACGGTACATATTTGAATAGTATGTGAGATATTCGCCAGACGTTACGTGTTTTAACCACTCCTGATTCTCCAAGTACCAGTCTACCGTTTTATCGAGTCCTTCCTCAAAAGTGACCTGAGGTTGCCATCCGGTATCACGCCGTAGTTTTGATGCGTCTATAGCATATCGCAAATCATGACCAGGACGATCTTTGACAAACGTTATGAGCTTTGCTGACTCCCCGTTTTCCCTTCCCAGTTTTCGATCCATGGTCCGGCACAGGTAGTTCACAAGGTCTATGTTTCTCCATTCATTATTTCCGCCGATGTTATAAACCTCGCCTGTCTTGCCTTGATGAAAAATTGTATCGATCGCTTTCGCATGATCTTCAACGAAAAGCCAGTCTCTGATATTCTCACCTTTCCCATAGACGGGGAGTTGTCGACTTTGAATAATATTATTGATCATCAACGGTATCAGCTTCTCCGGAAAATGGTATGGCCCGTAGTTGTTGGAGCAACGGCTGATAATAGTTGGAAGTCCGAAACTGTTATTGAAGGATGAAACAAAATGATCACTGCCTGCCTTTGATGCAGAATATGGCGACCGGGGATCGATGTGAGTGGTCTCTGTGAAAAAACCACCATCCTCCGCCGAGCCGTAAACTTCATCTGTTGAAATGTGATAGAATTTTTTGTCCCCGAAATTTCCCTTCCAGTGTGATAGAGCCTCATTGAGCAAATTCAGTGTCCCTACTACATTGGTAGTGGCAAATTCCAATGGATCGCTCAAAGATCTGTCTACGTGCGATTCGGCGGCAAGGTGAATAACATAACCGATGTCATACTTTTGAAAAATACCCTTAATGAATTGCGTATCGAGAATATCTCCTTTTTCGAAAAAATAATTCGGCTTTGACTCGATGTCCGTAAGGTTCTCGAGATTTCCGGCATAGGTCAGTTTGTCCAGATTGACTATCGAATATGACGGATATTTATTAACGAACAGCCGCACTACATGCGATCCAATAAACCCGGCACCACCCGTTACTAATATCTTCCGTCCTGACATCTGTTAATACTATCGAATGTATTTTTCGAAGCTTTTGTGATCCCTTTGGAAAAGAACCTCTTTTGGCAACGATCTAAAATAATCATAGGTGATTTTCAATCCTTCCGCACGAGATACTTTTGGTTCCCATCCAAGAATCTGTTTTGCCTTTGTGATGTCTGGCTGTCGTTGCTTAGGATCATCCTGCGGCAAAGGTTTATAGATGACCTTTTGTGTTGTTCCGGTGAGCTTCACGATTTCTTCTGCGAAATCTCCTATTGATATTTCATTTGGATTACCAATGTTCATCGGCAGATTATAGTCCGACATCAAGAGTCTAAAAATTCCTTCGACTTCATCGTCGACGTAACAAAATGATCTCGTTTGCGATCCGTCTCCAAATACAGTGAGGTCCTCACCTCGCAATGCCTGGCCGATAAATGCTGGCAATACTCTTCCGTCATTGAGTCGCATACGAGGACCGTACGTATTAAATATTCGTATGATTCGTGTCTCCAGGTTGTGAAAAGTATGATAGGCCATTGTGATAGCCTCCTGGAAACGCTTGGCCTCGTCGTAAACACCGCGAGGGCCTATAGGATTTACATTCCCATAATATTCCTCGACCTGCGGATGCACCAGTGGATCACCATAAACTTCTGACGTCGACGCGACAAGAATTCTCGCTTTTTTTGCTCGCGCAAGCCCAAGCAAATTGTGCGTGCCGAGTGAACTTACTTTCAAGGTCTGTATCGGGATCTTTAGATAGTCTATCGGACTTGCTGGCGACGCAAAATGTAAAATGTAATGCAACTCTCCGGGTATGTGTACATACTTGGAAACATCGTGATGATAGAACTCAAAGTCCTGATGTTTAAAAAGATGCTCAATGTTTCGAAGATCTCCGGTAATCAAATTGTCCATTGCAATAACGTGGAACCCTTCTTTGATAAACCGGTCGCAAAGATGCGATCCCAGGAAGCCTGCACCACCTGTAATTAATACTCTTTGCTTAGCCATTTATTACCTCCCTTCCGATGCTATAGTATGCATATCCCATTTCCTTCATAAGCGCCAAGTCATATAAGTTTCGACCATCAAAAATAACTTTTTCCTTCAGAATAGATGAGAGCCGTTCGAAATCGGGAGCACGGAACTCGGGCCATTCGGTTGCAATGAAGAGGGCATCGGCATTTTCTGCTGCATCATATGGTGTGTCAAAATATTGAATCTTGTCTTTCAAAATCTTTTCTACATTCTTCATCCCTTCTGGATCGTGAGCTTTTATGATCGCTCCTTCTTTAAGCAGAGCTTCAATATTGTACAACGCCGGCGCCTCGCGTATGTCATCTGTATGAGGCTTAAATGAAAGTCCCCACACGGCGATTACTTTCCCCTTGAGGTTTCCTTTGAAATACTCCTTCATTCGAGGAATGAGCTTTACCTTCTGGCTGCTGTTTACATCCATTACAGCATTTAATATCTTAAAATCATATTTGGCATCCTTCGAGGACTTTGCCAACGCTTGCACATCTTTAGGAAAACAACTACCTCCATATCCGATCCCTGGAAAAAGAAATCGTTTCCCGATTCTGCTGTCAGTTCCTACGCCTTTCCTTACAGCGTCAACATCGGCGCCGAGTAACTCACAGAGATTTGCAATCTCATTCATGAACGTGATCTTGGTTGCAAGAAATGAGTTGGCGGCATACTTCGTCAGTTCTGCTGATCTTTCATCCATAAAAATGATAGGATTACCCTGTCGAACGAATGGACCGTACAATGTTTCCATCACCTTGCGCGCCCTGGCAGACGTGGTTCCAAGAACCACTCTATCGGGCTTCATGAAATCTTCGACGGCGACACCTTCCCTGAGGAATTCAGGATTGGAGACCACGTCAAATTCTACCTTAGCTTTTTTCGCAATCCTTTCTCTTACCTTTTCAGCCGTACCTACTGGCACAGTGCTCTTGTCGACAACCACGGCATAATCCTTCAGGAGCGGTCCCAGTTCCTCCGAAACATTGAGGATGTACTTTAGGTCAGCGGAACCATCTTCGCCGGGAGGGGTAGGCAATGCCAGGAAAATAACCTTGGCATCCTTGATCCCTTCTTCGAGGTTTGTGGTAAAAGAAAGTCGGTTTTGCTTTATGTTCCGTTCGAACAATTGCTCCAACCCGGGTTCGTAAATAGTGATGACTCCTTGTTGGAGTTTCTTAACCTTTTCTTGGTCAATATCAACGCAGGTTACTGTATTCCCAGTTTCTGCAAAACATGTTCCGGTTACCAGACCTACGTAACCAGTGCCAACTACTGCTATTTTCATGTACTAATGGATTTTTTTGGAGCGCCAAATTAAAACAAATAAGAAGACGTGGGCATGATGAAGATTTTCAAAACTCAAGTATCTCGTCATAATTCATTTTGAAATTCATACTAACAGTTGTTTGTTAGTTTGCGTTTTGAGCGTAATTTCGCGACCTCTGAAGCTAATATAATTATGAACGCAGCAATTGCCATAGATTTTGTTGAAACTGACAACCAGCGACTGGTGAGTCAAATGATACGCGACTTTGGACTTCGAGAAATCAAGCCAATGATGATGGAGTGGGATGAACAGCAGATTTTTCCCATAGACCTTTTTCGCAAAATGGGCGCATTAGGTCTTATGGGCGTGCTGGTACCTGAAGAATATGGAGGAGCTGGCTTTGGATACCTTGAGTACATTACCGCGATTTCAGAGATATCAAAGATCGACGGGTCGATCGGCCTTTCGATGGCTGCTCATAATTCTCTGTGCTCGAATCACCTCCTCCAATTTGGAAATAAAGAACAGAAACGTAAGTATCTGCCCAAGCTGGCAACCGGAGAATGGATCGGCGCGTGGGGTCTAACGGAGCCAAACACCGGATCCGACTCTGGAAACATGAGAACCACGGGAGTTCGCGACGGAGACCATTATATCATTAATGGCGCCAAGAACTTTATCACCCACGGCAAGTCCGGAAATCTCGCCGTTGTTATTGTGCGAACCGGAGAACCAGGAAATTCGCGTGGCATGACTTCGTTCCTTATCGAAAAAGGCACACCAGGATTCACTTCTGGAAAAAAAGAGAACAAGTTGGGAATGCGGGCTTCTGAAACCGCAGAAATGATTTTCTCGGATTGCCGTGTTCACCAGTCTCAAAGGCTTGGATTGGAAGGAGAGGGATTTGTACAGGCAATGAAGGTTCTGGATGGAGGGCGGATTTCAATTGCTGCATTGAGTCTTGGAATCGCTATTGGTGCGTATGAGGCAGCGCTGAGCTATTCGAAAGAAAGGCACCAGTTTAATCAACCCATTTCCAAATTTCAGGGGATAGCATTTAAGCTCGCCGACATGGCCACCAAGATCGAGGCAGCAAGGCTGCTTACGTTTCGGGCAGGGGACCTAAAGGACAAGGGTTTGGACGTAACGCGGGAGTCCGCAATGGCTAAACTATTTGCCTCGGAAGTAGCGGTAGAAGTGGCTAATGAAGCAGTTCAGATCTTCGGGGGATATGGCTACACGAAGGATTTTCCCGCAGAGAAGTATTATCGGGACGCCAAACTGTGCACCATCGGCGAGGGGACATCGGAAATACAAAAAATAGTCATTTCGAGGTCTATTTTAAGATAGGCTTGCAAATGCAGCGAAATTTCAAGTATCTTTGCCGCCCTAAAGAACAATTATGCTAATCGTTAACGTAAAGGAAAACGAATCAATTGACAAGGCCCTGAAGCGCTTTAAGAAGAAGTTTGAAAAGACAGGTGTGCTGAAGGAACTTCGCGCTCGTACCTCATTTACTAAGCCTTCTATAAGCCGTAGGGCTGAGATAATCCGTGCAGCTTACCGCGAGCGGATGAGACTTGAGGAAGCCAAGGTTTAGGTCAAATTCAAACATGCGTTGAATAATTGTTGATAACTTGAATAGTTATTAACAAATTAATATTCATTTTATCAACATATCCCCTTCAGGGCTTTCCCGAAGGGGATTATTTTTTTATATTGCTACTACTGATGGGTATCGTGTAGCAAGCATGAGAGATTCCTTTTTTAAATACCTACAATTTGAAAAAAGGCTCAGTCAGAATACACTGAAGGCCTACAAAAACGATCTGGAGCAATTCTCCGATTTTATTCATTCCAATTATCCCGAATCAAATACTGACACTAGCGATTACAATGTAATCCGATCTTGGGTCATTTCACTTGTAGATGACGGGATCGGACCAAGTTCTGTAAATAGAAAAATTGCGGCGCTTCGCACCTATTTTAAGTTTCTTCAGACACGGGGAGTGATCACCAAGGATCCTATGGCGAAGATCAATGCGCTTAAGACAAGCCGCAGACTTCCTTCGTTCGTAAAAGAAAACGACATGAATCACTTACTCGATAATGTAACGTTTGATGACACACACGAAGGTCAAAGAGATAAACTGATCCTCGAACTTTTTTACGCAACCGGTATCCGCCTCTCGGAACTCATCACTCTGAAGGAAAATCAGATCGACGCCAGGAATCAAACTATCAAGGTCTTGGGAAAAAGAAACAAAGAAAGAATAATCCCTTTCTCCAAAAGCATCGTTCAAACTATTGAGGCCTACAGGTCACGAAAGAAAAAAGAAATTGAGGTCAAGGATCATGGTTGTCTCTTCGTGACTGATCGGGGGGAGCCATGTTATCCAATGATGATCTATCGCACGGTAAAAAAATATCTAAGCATGCACACAACATCCGAAAAAATAAATCCACACGTTCTGCGACACACATACGCAACTCATTTGCTGAATAAGGGCGCCGAAATTAACGCCGTCAAGGACTTATTAGGTCATAGCAGTCTTGCAGCGACACAAGTTTATACTCATAATTCTATTGAGAAGCTGAAGACAGTATTCGACCAGGCTCATCCCAAAGCATAATCACTCCATATTTCTATTAACCAAAAAAATCAGTCTTATGAATAGACGCTACTGATGACTACTGGCCAGTCCAAAAAAAGGTCGGTTCTTTTTGTTCAACTCTTTAAATTTTTACAACTATGAAGTTACAAGTTCATTCCATCCACTTCGATGCAGACATTAAGCTTATTGATTTTATTCAAAAGAAGCTGGATAAATTGGAAACTTTTTATGATCGTCTTGTGGATGGCGAGGTCTTTCTTCGACTAAATAACGAGGGTATTGAAAATAAGACAGTTGAGATCAAAGTTCGTGTACCGGGCAATCAGCTATTTGCCATTGAAAAAGCGCGCTCCTTTGAAGCAGCCACCGATCTGGCGGCCGATGCACTTCGCATACAATTGACAAAATTCAAAAACAAGCAGAGCTAAATTTCATCAAATAATCAAGCAATTTTAAAAAGGGACCTTCAATGGGATCCCTTTTTTGTCCCTACATGCATTGGTGGAGAAAAGTCACACTCGTGATCAGATTTTGATGACCGAAATCATGACTAAGCCAGACTGTTGTCATTGGCCGGTTACCAGGGTAAGAGTAATTTGTATAAGGTTAGAATTTTGTACAATTCCAGCCCAAGCTTGCATGAGACGTAGTTTCCTTGTTACACCATTAAATGCCCTCAAATTAATCAGTGGAATGCCTTTTTCAATGGGGAAACTTGGCAATCAGCGGATGGAACGTGGTCCAGGAATCAAATAATGCCAAGGTTTGTGTACTAACCCTATCAGAGTAACTATGAAGAAGAGAATTTTATTGATTAGTTATAACTATCACCCCGAACCGACCGGGATTGGAAAGTATAATGGTGAAATGATCGAATGGTTTGTCGAGCAGGGGTACGATTGCACCGTTCTAACTTCCTATCCTTATTATCCACATTGGAAAGTTCAGGAGCCTTACTATAAAAAAAGATTTTGGTATTCGACTGAGGAAAAAACCAATGTCAAGTCGAATGGTAAACTAAAAATCATCCGATGTCCCTTATATGTCCCAGCGCAACCATCCGGCCTTAAAAGAATTTTGCTGGATCTTTCATTTCAGATTTCCGCATTGTTTCCGCTCCTTGGGTTGATCTTCAGGAGAAAATTTGAATTTATTATCTCAATCGCACCCTCATTCCAACAGGGCTTGTTGGGTGTGATCTACAAAAAATTGAAAGGTGGCAAACTGGTCTATCACATTCAAGACATGCAAATTGAAGCCGCTAGGGATTTGAACATGATCAAATCGAAAGCGCTCATTAAGCTCCTATTCAAAATCGAGAAATATATTTTCGACCAATCAGGGGTTGTAAGCAGCATTTCTGACGGAATGGTTGAAAAAATCCAACAAAAAGCAAAAAAGGAGGTATTCCTTTTTCCGAACTGGACAGATACACGGTTGTTCTACCCGATAGCGAATCGTGCAGAGATCAAAAAACAATTTGGGTATAAGCCCAGTGATAAGATAGTGTTGTATTCGGGGTCTATTGGCGAGAAACAGGGACTCGACGCTATCTTACACGCGGCAAATGATCTACGTGGATTTAGTGACCTGAAATTTATTATTTGTGGCTCAGGTCCATACAAAAAGGAGTTGCAGAAAATTGCTGAGGGGTTCAACCTCAACAATGTTGATTTCCTTCCTACTCAGCCTTTTGAAAAATTCAATCAGTTCTTGAATCTCGCCGACCTGCATTTAATTATTCAGAAAGCGAGCGCCAGCGACCTTGTGATGCCCTCAAAACTGACCACCATATTGGCTGTCGGTGGTATTCCGCTTATCACTGCAAATGAGGGATCGGGATTGTACGCACTGGTTAAAGAACACAAAGTAGGATTGATCGTCGAGGCTGAAAATCAAGCGGCACTTAATGAGGGCATCTTGAAGGGAATAAACGAAGATCTTACTCATCTCAATACAAGCGCAAGGGCCTATGCAGAAGACTATCTTTCGATAGAAAACATAATGGGATCTTTTGAGCAATTCATGCTACACCAAAAAAAGGTTTCAATGACTTCAAAGAGAAAGGTGCAGATCGATGCGGCAAACGGCACTCATGGTCTAGACGAACATGCAAAACTTGCCTCGAAGGAAAAGGTCCAGGTAGAGCTCGGTACAAAAAGCTGACCTTCGAAAGTGAATTTTAATCAAAAAAACAGGCTTTCCATTTTGCAGCTTTTGCGTAATTTGATACGAAATTACCCATTAGCAATACTTAAACGCGGTACTAATCCATCCATTACGTGAAAAAAAACATTAGTTTAAACAGACAGCTAAATTTCAGACTGATTTGCCTCTGTCTTCTCGTTATCATCTCCTCCTGCAACAAAAGAAATCTTGTTTACTTCAGCGATTTGCCGAAAAACGCGGAGTCTAATACGCCTATTAATAACTACGTTCCTTCTAAGATCCAGCCCGACGACATTTTAAGTGTAACGGTCAGCAGTTTGAACCCTGAATCCAACGTTCTTTTTAATAATGTTCTTCTGCCAAGCACTACAGGAAACACGCAAGTGATCGCCGATAAGATCGATGAGGGATATCTGGTTGACAAAGACGGTTTTATCAATTTTCCCGTAATCGGTAAAATCGAATTGAAAAATCTTACAAAAGAACAAGCAACTGATAAAATGACAGGCTTGATCAAGGAGCATGTAAAGAATCCGATCGTGAATATCAGATTCATTAACTTTAAAGTTACTGTTATTGGCGAAGTGGCTCAACCGTCGACTTTCACAGTTGCGACCGAAAAGATCAATGTTTTGGAAGCATTGGGGTTAGCTGGCGACATGACTGTATATGGTCGCCGTGAAAGCGTTTTGATAATCCGCGAGAAGGGTGGGGTTCGCAGCACGGCAAGGATAAATCTTAATAATAAAGATGTCCTTACCTCTCCGTATTTTTACCTCCAACAAAATGATATCGTTTATGTAGAACCCGATAACAAGGTTAAGACCGCTGATACCGCTCCAGGGAACCGCTTAATAGGGATCTGGGCAGCTCTGATAACAACTGCAGGATTCGTGCTTATTTCCATTTATCAGTAGTGTTTATTTTCTAAAAATTCAACTAACAACATGAGCAAAAGAGAAACATTTCAATCTGATCAAGCAGATTATATAGACGTAAGACAAGCCGTATCTAAATACGTACGCTACTGGTATATATTTCTCATCAGTCTCATAGCGTGTTTGATACTTGCTTTCTTGTACTTGTATTGGGCTGTGCCCCAGTACCGCGTAATGAGCACATTGTTGCTAAAGAATGAAGAGGCCGACGCGAGTCCGAATGCAAAATCCGACTTAGGCGAAATCAATCTGTTCAGTACAAAGCAAAAAATTGACAATGAGATCGAGGTGTTGAAGTCGAACAGCCTTATGCAACGGGTCTTTTCCGAATTGTCCTTAAATCCTACTTATCATGTAAAAGGGCAGTTTAAGACAAAAGAGATTTATGGTTCCGAAGTACCAATAAGATTGAGCATCACAAAACTTCACCCTACCGCCTATACCAAACAAGTTATCATAAGGAGAAAAACGAGCACAACATTTGAACTAAAGGAAGACAATGGTGATGTGAGTACGCATAAGTATGGCGAAGAGATCAGCAAACCATACGGAATATTTACCGTGATTGCTGCCCAGGACAACCGCACTCATGAGCCGATTATTATCAGGTTCCATGATTCGCACAAGATGGCAAACGATTATAACGAAGATTTGAACGTTGAAGCTGTCAACAAGAAAGCAAGTGTTATCCGGATAAGTCTCACTGAAACAGTTCCTCAACGGGGAAGGGACATCATGAACAAACTGCTTGAAGTGTACAGCAAGGAAGCTCTTGAAGACCGTAACCTGATTGCTAATACTACTATTCAATTTATCGACGATAGACTCAAGTTCCTTACTTCTGAACTGTCAAGTGTGGAGCGGGATGTTGAACAATACAAACGCGAAAATGAATTGACCGACGTAACTTCCAACGCTGATCAATACCTTACGCAGGCAAGCGAATACTCAAAGCAATTAGAAGAAATACGCATCCAAGTTGAAGTCCTCGAATCGATCGAGACGTACATCAATAAACAGCCAGGTAAGTTTGAACTTGTGCCAAGCACCTTAACCATCGTGGACCCGACTCTGGTTCAGCTCATCACTCGTTTTAACGAGCTGCAGCTGGAAAGAGAGCGTATGCTGAGAACGACACTTCCAAACAACCCGCTTGTACAGGACATAAATGAGCAGCTGTCGTCGCTGCAATTGAATATTCTTGAAAACCTTCACAACATAAAGAATGGGTTGTTGATCACGCAGAAAAGTCTGCAAGCGTCATCGGGTAAATTCAGATCGCAGATACAAAAGGTTCCAAGTATCGAACGCGACTTGTTGGAGATCAACAGACAGCAAGGAACTAAGGGAAACCTTTATTTATATCTGTTGCAAAAAAGGGAAGAGTCCGCTTTGGCACTGGAGATCACAGTGTCAAAAACCCGCATGCTTGATTCGGCAATGGTCGAGGACAAACCGGTAAGCCCAAGGAAAAGTCTTGTCTACTTGCTGGCACTTCTTGTTGGATTCGGAATTCCTTTTTCCGGGATTTACATCAAAGATATGTTGAACGACAAAGTTCAAAGCAAACGCGACGTGCACCGCGCGACTGATACTCCTATTCTTGGCGAGATATCGCATAATAGCAGCAACAAAAGTCTCATTGTCATGGAGGACACAGGATCTTCTATTGCGGAACTTTTCAGGCTAATACGTTCTAACCTTCATTTCGCTACAGCAGGAAAGGAAAACAAGGTTGTACTGGTAACGTCAAGTACAAGCGGCGAGGGAAAAACTTTCTTCTGTATCAACCTTGCTGCGAGTCTTACATTGATTGGGAAAAAAGTGGTGCTCCTAGAGCTTGACCTTAGAATGCCAAGCCTTTCCAAGCAGCTAGATGTTGTTCCTGGAATCGGGATATCAGATTATTTGGTCGCCAGTGATAAGGTACAAATCGAAGATATTCTTAGACCGCACAATACCGTGCCCGGCCTATTCTATGCCAGCTCAGGTTCACTTCCACCAAATCCTGCAGAACTAATGATGTCTCACAACCTGGCCCATTTCATCAACGAATTAAAGGCTAGCTTTGACTACGTAATCATCGACACCGCACCAATTGGCAAAGTGTCTGATGCATTCAGCCTTAGCTCACTTATCGATTCTACGATTTATATGGTGCGCTACAATTACACACACAAGAGCCATCTTGAGTTAATAGAAGATATTTACAGCAACAAGAAATTGGCTCATCCAATGATTGTGCTCAATGATGTTAAGGAAGAAGCTGCACACGCCTATGGCTACGGTTATAGCTATGGCTATAAGAAGGGCGAAAAACAGGAAGTCAGCATTTCTTAATAATTCCCAATAGCGGTAATGAACGGATCAGACCATGAGCACGGTAATTCTGGCTGATCCGTTTCAATATTCACCAGTCCAAGAGGTTTTTTCAACAGGTAGTTTTCACATTTTTTAAGAATGAAGTTCCTTTTCTTTACATCCTTTATAAAAGACTATCTCGCTGATACATCACACGATGGCCTGAAGCTACTTTACACTAAAGATTGTGAAGACAGTCATGAAAGTAACCTAAACGCTGAAGTGTAACAACCACGGTATGTCTACAGCTGCTCGTTTGATTTCTGGAACTACAGCATCATGGATGCGAATGGGGATCATAATGATTTCCCAGATCGCGCTCGTACCTCTGTATTTAAACTTCTGGAGCGTTGAAACATACGGTGTTTGGCTTGCGATCCAGGCATTGATTACGATCATAACGATGATCGATCTCGGACATCAGACTTATTTAGGTTACGAATTCTTGCGCCTTGCGAATACCAATAAAAACGAGCTTAGTCGGAATCTTTGGTCAGGGGTGGTCGCCGGCTGCTGCATCGGGATGTTTCAAATCGTCCTGATTTTGATTTTTATCTATACCGATACTCTTCCTGGTTTTCTTGGCATTGCTAATCTCCAGGATCAGAGCCTTGTTACCGCGGGCAGTATTGCCTTGCTACTTCAAGGAGTGGCGTGGCTGATTGCTACCAGCATTAGTGGTCTCTTTGTAAGGGCTCTGGAACCGTTCGGATACTATCCTCGCTTAGCCTGGTGGGGTGTGTTCTGTGAATTGGTAAAGAACATTGCACCAGCCGTAGCAGTGGTATTAGGTGCTGATCTGCTTATTACGGGCGTGGTGCTCGCGACGGTCACTGTAGCGATGAATATTCCGATCTATTTTGACATGTTTCGCCTTATGCGAAAAATCCAGATTAGATTCTGTCGACCTTCTATAAAGTTAGCATACACGAACTTCTTCCGCTCAACTGCAGTTGTGGGTAAATTGATATTGGAAAATGCAAGACAACAGGGCGTTCGTCTTGTGCTTGCCCCATTCTCCGGCGCTGCGGCGCTTGCCGCTTTTTCGACAATGCGTACAGCCTCCAACGTGGCACTGCAAGGGTTAAATACAATAACTAACCCGTTGATGCCCGATCTGATGAAGTTCCTTCATGGCCGGGACCAGGTACGAAGCGAAGCTGCCTTTGGAACAGTATGGGTTGTCGTCGTCGCTATGATGGCGCCCGCCGTGGTGATTCTGCAAGTTTTCATTTCTCCACTCTTTGATTTATGGACTCAAGGTCAAATTCATTTCGATCCTACTCTATTCGCCATTCTATCACTAACGGTGTTGATATACGCAGTGACACAACCGGCTATGGCCGTTGTGATGGGGAACAATTTGATGGCGCCACAATTGGTGCTTTCCGGTCTCGCGGCCATAGTGGTAATAGGTGGTATATTGGTTTTGGTGCCCTCGATCGGTATCGCCGCTGCCGGGGTTGCGCTGCTCTGTGGTGAAATAGTCTCTTCAATTGGCTATACGATCATTGCGAAGAAATGGCTCGCGAAAAACAATTTGATTTGGCCAACGAAATCATTCGTGATAGCCATAACCTCTGTAGTCGTAGCAGCAATCTCTATGAGTTGCATGATACTATTTCCCGAAGCCAAATGGATAATATTTGCGGTTTCACAACTTCTCTTCGCCTTGAATTTCTGGAGGTATTGGCTTGTATTGCCAAGCGTTGTCACTCATAAGGTGTTGAGCTTAGCCGGTCGGTTGCCCGGAATGAAGAAAGTCTTTCAATCGGAACGATTAGAATCTATAAAGTGATATGGCATTAAAAAAACCTTCTTTTGCAATCCTTACCCCAGTGTGGAATGGACTTCCTTACATCAAGGAATGTGTGGATTCGGTTTTGCTACAGGATTATCAGGATTGGGAGCTAATTATCAGTGACAATGGCTCAACTGACAAGACGCGAGAGTACCTTGATACTTTGACGGATCCACGAATACGGGTCTACAAGCAAGAGAAGAACCTTGGAATTGCCGGTAACCTGAATTTTCTGCTTGCAAAAGTATTTGCTCCTGTAGCGCACATCTTGTGTGCCGATGATTACTTCTACCCCGGCGCGATTGGAAAGATCTTGCACGAATGGGAGTCGCGCCCGGCTAACACGGCATTCATTGGTTTCAACTGGAAAAAGGTCATTGAACACAGTATACAGGCCCGTTATTCACATAGTCTGTTGCCAAAAAAACTTGATCCCCAGAAATCCCAGCTGGCGTTCTTTCTATTCGGCAATATGCCTGGCAACCTATCCAATGTGACGTGTGACGTTGAAATAGTTAAGGCGACAGGTGGTTTTAATGTAGGGTTAAAACAGGCCTGCGACTTTGAGATCTGGGCTCGAATAACACGAAGTAAGAGCATGATCCTAAGTGACACAGATACTGTTTACGTTAGGATGCATGAACACGCTGCGACGAATTACCTTAATAAGCAAGGTCGGCTTTTCGCCGAGCACATTGCGATCTATGAAAAGCTTGTCGAACAATTGTCTACATACATAGACCGAAAAAAATTGATCGATTACTTCAATATTGAGATGTGCTCTTTTCATCTTCGTCACGCAATCAAAGCCATTTTCTTAGGAGAGCTCGCAAATATTAAGATGTATCTAGGAACAGAGTCGTCAATTTTCTGGCCGCCGTGGAAGAGATTTTTCGTTTGTCTTCCTTTCGCTTTGTATGAAACAGGCCGTATGCACTTGCTTGTTTCTATGGCTCGCAAATTGTGGAACGAAAATCAAGAGCTTGGGCCTTTGCCAAAATCAACAACTAATGTAGTCGTTTGAGTTAACGTTATGTTCCCTTTGAACGACCTGCTTTAAAATTATAAGAATATGATCCAGCAAATGAAGCTTGATGGAGCCTCAACGGAGTTGACAAGGAACTATGAATCCCAATTCCTTCACAATGCAATTCGGTTGGGCTGGATCCTTTTGATATTCTGTTCAATCATTCAAGTTCTTTTTTTCTCAAGCTTAGTTAATCTATTGTGCGTTTTCGCAGTGATCCTGGGATGGTTGGTATTGACCAAGATTTTCCTGCGGACGTCCATGTTTAGTGCATTCCCCTTCTCCGCATTTTTGATAACTGCCTTCGTCTCCACCCAACTTTATTTTCCATTGATATTTACTACTCTGGAAGGCAAATCATTGGTAATTAATCTTGAGCTTCCTGAGGAAGTCTTCTTTCACTCGTTAGCGGGACTAGCCGTTCTTGCCGTGGCTCACGTGTTCTACCGTTGGCTGTCAAAACTTTCAGATAGAAGAGCTTTCCCAATCGCTGCCAGATTGGGATTCTTTACTCCGCCCACAAACTTACAACTGTGGGCTATGGGTTATATTGGAATTGGTGCAACTGCCTATATCTATTTTACGGGGTCGGATGCCGGTTGGGGTGTCACAGGAACTCCTTTTGATAAATTCGTCCAGGCTCTGATGCCCTTTTCCTATGCGCCATTTTTTATCCCGTTTGGTAAGCTGTATGGCAGCGAACAGAAGCAATCAAATAGAATAGTCATTTACCTGCTATTATTTGCGGTGGCCCTTTTTGCCGTGAGTATAGGCCGTAATAGCAGAGGGGCGTTTATGTTTGGCTTCACTTCAGTCGCGTTCGGCTATATATTAGGTTTATTACTTGGCGTGTTTAATTCACAGTTCATTACATTTAGGAATGTATTTTTTGTCGGCATACTAGCATGGTTATTAATAGGACCCATCGCTGACCTTGGAACGGCAATGGTCATTGTACGAGACGAGAGGAGAGAACTTTCGGGCGGCGAATTGCTTAGCAGAACGCTGGAGACGTACTTCGATAAAGAAGCCATTGTACAACGAAGGCTGGAGGATAATAACACCGCTCCGGAACCTGACTGGGACGAACGATACCTGGATAACATATTCCTAGCGAGGTTCTCGAATATCAAGTACAATGATATGAGCCTCGTTCAATTCAGCAAATTGAGTGAATATGATCCGGACATGCTGAATTATTCCATGGATTTTCTTCTGAGCCAACTTCCAGAACCAGTACTTGTCGCGTTCGACATTGATGTTGACAAAGAAACAGTTCTATCAGTCTCATTTGGCGACTACATTTATCTCTTGGCAGGGGGTAATGGTTATCCCGAAGGATTTCGCACGGGTCATTTTGCCGGAACTGGAATGGCAACCTTTGGGTGGTGGTACTTGCTAATACTTGGCGTGACAATGATTCCTGTCTTCTGGCTTTTCGATAAGTTCTATATGAATAAAAAGCCAAAGATTCCGGACCAAACCAATGGGTTCAATGGTCAATTTAGTTTTTGCGGAGTTCTGTATCTTACTCACTTATTCCTGTTTTTACCCTCAGAGAGTGTAGTTAATATCGTCGTCTTTCTGTTCCGCGGTTATATACAGCTGGTGTTTTTATACTTTTTAATTTTCCATCTGACGCGAGCCATAAAGGGACCAAAAAAATTACGGTGGCGATAGGCAGCCCGTCAGAACCAGGACATAACAATAGCAATTTTTAAAACAATCGACCCACCATGGCACT
>DATHIE010000679.1:0-13222 GCA_035316905.1 Chryseolinea sp.
GAGCAGTAGCCAGTCCGATACCACTGTTGCCACCGGTGATAACAGCGGTTTTTCCTTTCAATCTGTTCATAATTTGAATTTTGTTTATTTGATTCAAAGATGACAGATGCCTGGTCCGTGAAATATTTCAAAAAATCAAAACTGGTGCAAATCGATCAAAACTTTAGACAAGAACTTCTTTCCTTAGCTTCATCAGGAATTGCTTGGGTGAGGTTCCGTATTTTTTGTGAAACGCCTTTACAAAGTGGGAGAAATTTTCATAGCCAACCTCGAGTGCAATCTGAGAAACGGTGGTTCCATTTCTTGCTAATAGTTCCTTTGCCTTCGCGAGTCTCTTGTCAATAAGCCATTGCTTGGGCGACACACCAAAGTGATCCACAAAGTCACGCCTGAAGCTCGCAATACTGCGACCGGTGAGGTAGGCATAATCTTCAATGCTTAACGGTTTTGCAAAATTAGCGGTCATGAACTCTTTCAAACTTCTGCGTTGCTTGTTGTTGATCGTTGCTAATGCTTCGGGGAAACATCCCGTTTCTGTCGTGGTTATAAGGTGAAGGAGTTCATAGAGTTTCAGTCGCGTAAGATTCCGGTCACCAATAGTTTTGCCCTTATAGATTGTTAAGAGTGCCTCGGTGTACTGTTTTACCTCCTTCGAATAATTCATGATCTTGGGCGAGGCACAAACGTCTTTCTTTGGCTTGATGTTGTTTTTTGTGACGAAGTCAGTCACGATCTCTTCATCCAGGAAAAATACTACGGCTTCAAATGTTGTATTGCTCTCGGGGATGATATCTGAAATGTTGTATAGACCCTTTGGCAGGAAGATCATCTGGTTCGGCCTCACTTGAGTTCGCTCGCCATTGTCACCCTCGACCTGTAACAAACCCTTTAACACTAAAGTGATGGCGTGGGTAGAAACATAACCTTCCTTATGCCAAACTGCTTCGCCAAGTTCTTTGTGAACAATGCAGGATAGCCCGTCGACGAATATTTTCGTTACCTCTGGTGACTGATAAAATAGCTGTGGAAGAATGCGCATCATAGAAATACTCAAAGCTTGAAAATTGCTGATTCGAAGACTTGGTAACTGTTCAAAAAAGAAAAAAGTTGTCATTTTCGATCAAATCCTGATTTTTTAGGTCACTGCTACGGCTTGAATTGATTTTTGCGTATGTTAAATGCCTGTTATCCAGTTTGGTTGGATCATGAGGGAAAGAAACAAGCTTATTAAACTACTGAATACGGGGTTGATCATCGCCGTCACAGCGTGCGTTGAACCTTACTATGCGCCTCATGTTGCAGGAGATTTAAGTATTCTTGTGGTCGACGGATTTGTGAACGCATCGGATGGATCCATTACGGTTAGGCTATCACACACTGCCAAATTAACGAACGAAGCAGGTTTTCCTGCCGAGAAAGACGCCGTCGTCAGCGTAAAATCTGACGCCGGAGATTATTTTAATTTGGTTGAACAGGACTCAGGCCGGTATGGGGCGGACGGACTTACGATTGATCCTTTATTGAAATATCAGCTATACATCAACACATCCGGCGGCGAAGAATACATTTCAGACTTCATCTCGATCACAGAGACTCCTCCAATCGATACCTTGTCCTGGCGTCAGCGGAAGGATGGACTGGACATACTTGCCAGTACACATGACGTTGCAGGCAATTCGCGATACTACCGATGGGATTACGTCGAGACTTGGGAATACCATGCGCCTTACCTATCAGGTTATAAAGCGGAAAACAGCACGGCGATCTATCGCCAACCTGATGAATTTATTTTTGTCTGCTATGAGACTTTTACTTCGACGGAGATCCTGGTTGGTTCTACGGAACGGCTGGGCGAAGATGTTATCAATGAATTTCCTTTGGTTTATATCCCGCGTGAGTCAAGCAAAATCTCAGTGTTATATCACATCAATGTCCAGCAGCGGGTGATGGATAAAAAAGAATATGAATTTTGGAAAGATCTTGAGCGTGTTACCGAAACCCTCGGTGGACTCTTTGACTCACAGCCTTATGAGATCGTAGGCAACATTTATAACATTAGCGATCCGGGAGCACCAGTGTTAGGATACTTTAGCGGCGGACGGGTTACTCATAAGGAAATGTTCATCTATCATAACGATCTTACCGAGGAACTTCAGAGAAGACCATTCCACGGCTGTTCATTGGACACAGTATGTGTTTTAATAACGCCGGGATCAATGCGCCCATGCAATTTGGACCTGACCAGTGTTTCGATCAAAACATACCTTATTGGTACGCTCTCTGAAAGTGGAATTGTATGGGGCTTCACCGCGTCAAGCGAAGAGTGCGCAGATTGCCGGCAACAAGGTGGTGTTCTTGCAAAGCCTGACTTCTGGCCTTAGCCAGGTACCTGGGTACTTAGCTAACTGCGTAAACTACCAACAAGATCAGTTGTCGCTTGGTTAAGCTAAAGTGCTGTTTCTTTCAACATTGGAAATTGGACATTGGACATTGGAAATTGAAAGTCCGAAACAGAATGCTCTTCAATCAGATCGCAAATCTTCAGGTCGGTAAATTGAAGCTGAATGACGAACGCCCAATGTCCAATTTCCAATGTCCAAGGCAATAGATTCGAAATAGCTTATTTACTGTAGTGCAGGGTAATGTCGTTTGCCAAATTAATGGGCAACGATCAATTGTAGTCTTACTGATGAGATTACAAAGTGGCAATCTAATTTCAACAAGCGGCTACCATGAGGGTCAACAACGGCCTGTCTTTTTTCTCGAAGAATTTCCAGCCGTAAGGGGTTAGCTCTATATTGATTTCTCCGCGCTCGTGAATGATGCTGATCAGTGACAGCTTTTCCAACTGATACACAATATCAAGAGCAATCGAATACTCTTCAATCTTGTGTTGGTATATGCCCATAAGACTTTTTCTGCCACCTTCGACAACAAGACCACCAATAAGGCTCTTCAGTTTGTTGTGGATGTATTTCGGGTTAATCTCTTCGATTCCGGCAACCGTGATCCGGCATGTTACCTGGCGATCCTCATGGACCCATTGCTCGCGGATCCAGTTCCTTTCGGCAAGGTAATCAGCTAGCTGCACAGCATCGGCTCCGTGTGAACCTGCGATATGATTGATGACATAAGAAACAGCGGGGCCTCTAAGATATTCCTGGAACAGATATCGTAACGTGGCGCGGGCAACTTTTTCCATCTAAGGCCGGATTAGGTAAGATTGAACGATTCAAATTACGAAAAGAAGTGAAGTTCTCCTATCACAATGATCACCAACATCTTCCTGCATGTCGATACCTCCTGTTTGCTCTTAGTCTGCCGCTCTACTCTGAAAATATCAACATCTACTTTTTGATGGTTTTCATGAATAATTCCCTAGCTTGTCCGAAATATTATCATCGCAATGAAAAGATTTTGCCTCTTAATTCTTCTCTTTGTAGTTCTAGCATCACCCGGTCTGAAGGCTCAGTCGGTGAAAGTGGATTACGACGTAAAAACTGATTTCAAAAAATTTAAGACCTACGCATTTCTAGCGCCAGGTGACAGTGTGTTGAATCGTTATCGTAAAGATAAGCTCTATGGAGGTACCATCGTGTATGCGGTTAACCTTGAAATGAAAAGCAGAGGCCTTGTCATGGATACGCTGAAACCTGACGCAATTATTATGTTTTATACTTCCGTTCATGAAATTACCACCTATTCAGAGAGTGCTACTGTAAGTGTCGGTGTTGGCATAGGCGTTCCCGGGTATTACCATGGTTATCCAGGTTATCATTCCGCGTATTATATGGGGGCCTCAGTGCCAGTAGCAGGTGGAGAAATAACTGCTACCCAGGAGGGAGAAGGGGCCCTTAAATACGTTATGTTCGACACGCATACAGGCAAGCTGGCTTGGTCCGGTATGCTGGAAAAAACTTTCGAGTTAACAGAAGACGTTGAAAAAATAGTGCTCGACGCAACCGTTAAGATTTTCAAAAAGTTTCCGATTAAAAAAGTTCATTGAATGCACATTGAACCACAGTTCATCCTGAGCGCTTAACCTATCACTGTCATCCATAGCGTCCTCTCTTTTTATTAAGACTTGCTCACATGAAATGGGAGCACGCCTTTTCTTACAAAGTGCACGGTATCCGCGAAGGATCTGTCTAACGTTGCTACGAAGGTTTTTAGAATGATTATACAAGGCTGAGTCAGATCCTTCGCGTCCGAATTCATCGGTTGTAAACGGGTTTGCAAATCCCATTCCATTAGCGCAGTGATATGATAAGGAATCCGCCCTCAGGACGACAGCATTAAGGGAGTGAGTGCACAAAAAATTTACACCTTTAACAAACCGCGAAACCCCCTTGCCGCATAATACGACTCCGCACCATTGTGATACAAAAAGACTTTGTCGTAACGGCGATCACAAAAGAGAGCACCGCCTAATTCCCTGACATCAGATGGAGTTTGCACCCAGCTCGATGTTTTCATATCGAACTCTCCAAGTTCCTGCAATTGCCGATACTGTTCTTCCGTTAATAACTCGATGCCGATAGAGGCCGCCAGATCCATAGCATTGTTTTTAGGCTTATTTTCCTTTCTCGAATCCAACGCTTCACGATCGTAACAAAAGCTTCTGCGGCCTTTTGGACTTTCTTCTGAACAATCATAAAAAATGTATTCGCCCGTTTTTTTATCATAGCCAACAACATCCGGCTCACCGCCTGTTGTTTCCATTTCATTGAGCGACCAAAGTTTATCTGGATTGGCGGTCAGCTTCGATTGTACTTTGGCCCACTCAAGACCTTTATGTCGCCGCATGTTTTTTTCAAAGCGGACTTCCAATGCTAAGAGTAACTCTTCCCTTTGTTCCGATGACAACTCCTTTTTTGACGTCGTTTTTTTTGCCATAGTTTTAATGATTATGAAACAAGTGCCTTGTTTAAATATAATCAACTTATTAATTCATTGTGTGTCCGAAGGGCTGTTTGGACCTGGCTGACCCGACGGCAGGGCCGACAGTCGCGACTAGTCTTCTAATCCTTTGCCCTTTAGAATTTTCGGGATATTTTTTTCAATCCTCGCCTGACGCGTCTTTGATTGCTTGGCGGAAGAAAAATGAAGAAGATACCCTCTTTGTCGTCCCGGTGTCAGTGCATAAAATGCTTTCTTCAGGGCAGGAGTCCCGTCCAATACATTTTTAAATTCCTCAGGCATCTTGAATTCTGAAACCTTTTTTAACGGCACTTTCACACCGGCCTTTTCCACCTTAATCGCTTCCTTGATATAGGCCTTCAGAATGGATTCCTTACTTGTTATTTCCTCAACGTTAGTAAACCTGATCTGGCGAGCGGCCTGCACATTTTCCGTTTGCTGGATGAGAATACCCTTGGGATCCTTTAACAGGGCACCCTTGAAAAACAGGAACGCACAGTATCCTTTAAATCCGTGTATTAACACGATATTGCTATCCTCATGAGTGTAGCAGGGGCAACCCCACTTCAATTCTTCGGTAAGCCCACAGTCAAGAGCAATCATTCTCAACCTATCATATGCTTCCTGCCACTTGGTGGCTTTGTTAAAAAACCAATCAACTTTAGGATTCATTTTTTTCATTTTCTTATTGATTTATTGGAATGAGTCTTCTATCGGCAGGTCTGAAATACCACGATACCGTAGTAAGGACGATCAATAATACGGGCCCAAAATAATCCATAGCGCCACTTCCACTAGCTAAGTGGGAAAAGACTGCACCCGACATTGCAAAAAAGAACCCTGCATAGGCCCATTCTTTTAATAGGGGAAATTTAGGAATAAGGACTGCCACAACTCCTAATATTTTCCAGATACCAAGAATTGTTAGGAAATAGAGGGGATAACCCAGGCGATTAAATAGGTCAACCTCCTCTTTCATTTTTATGAACTGTACTATTCCTGTCGATGTCATTCCTAATGCCAGCCAAAGGGTTGAAACCCAATAAATAATTTTATTTCTCTTTGTCATCGTTATGTTATTTTAGTTTGCTAACAATTTCTTGTAATCGGTTGTGCGCCATATTTACGCCTAACGCAAACGGCAACTTCAGCAGCTGATCTCTAAGTTCGATCGACCTAAAAAGAATAAGCATGTTGAGTTTGCTGGTTTCGTCAGAGAGTTTTTCAAATTCCAGGAACTCAAGTTGAACTCCAAAAGGGGTATTCTCCATTTCGAATGTCCGTATGATTGTCTCATTGGCCCTAAACTCATGAATGGCTCCGGAGAACCTGTGTTTGTTTCCCTTGGGATCCGTAGTTTCAAATTGATAACCGCCGTGCTTTTTGTTATCAAGTTTCAGCACTTTTGTGCCCATCCATTGTTCAACAATTTCAGGGTCTTCATACGCTTTGAATAGTAACTCTAGGGGCAAATCAAATTCCCTTGTTATCAATAATTCCTGTTTGCCATCTTCGGCATTGACTTTGGTTTTTCGTTCCATGGCATTCTATTTTTTTGATCTGTATTTTTTCATAATGTTTTCCAATTTGTTAAAACGCTCATCCCACATTTTGCGGAATGGTTCAATAAATTCCGCGATCTCTTTCATCTTCCTGGGGTTAAAGTGGTAATAAATTTCCCGCCCGGTTTGCTCTTGCCTAAGCAATTCGCACTCGGTAAGTATTTGGATGTGTTTGGAAATTGTTTGCCTTGACGAATCAAACTTTTCAGCTATTGCACTAGGTGTCATTGCATTGAGTGCAACCAAAGCAATTATCGCCCTGCGGGTAGGGTCGGCTATCGCTTGAAATACGTCTCTTCTTAGGTCCATTTTATGCAGTCATTTGACTGCAAATATATATGCAGTCATTTAACTGCGCAACTTTTTTTCAAGTTTTTTTCTATGAACTTGCCGGCGATTACCTCAGCTTGCATTTTGAAAATAATCGAGTGGGTAATTTTGAGCGAAAAAACAATTAGGCTACGAAAATGAAGACAGATGTATTATGAGACCACAACAGCCCAGAATATCTTTCGCATCTTGCTAGGTGCTATCATGGTCTATGCGGCGATAGGCCATTTTACATTCAGAAGAAAGTCGTTTCAAGGCCAGGTACCCGACTGGGTGCCGATGAAAAAAGATACTGTAGTGATTCTGTCCGGGGTTGCCGAGCTCGTTTTGGGCATGGCGATGATATTTGCGTTCCGCGATAAAGTCTGGGTTGGGATTGCCTTGGCAGTTTTTTATGTTTTGATTTTTCCGGGAAACATCGCACAGTATTTAAACCGTAATAATGCATTTGGTTTGAAAACTGATAAGGCGCGTTTTATCCGGTTATTTTTTCAGCCAGTGCTGATCTTGTGGGCGCTTTGGTCAACGGGCGCCCTGGAATACCTGCTGGAAAGAATTTGAGTCTATCGCTCGTTCAGTTGTTATGTCCTTAATGATGGCAAATAACGGGAGAATCATTCTCCCAAACAATTGTGCAGGTTGGCTGTGAAATTCGTGCTGTCGCAATCAGGCTCTTGCAGTGATTTTTTATTGCTACATGAAAAATTGAAAACAGGGAAGCATTGCTGAGTTTTTCACATGCGCTAATTTGTTTCTTCGATTTTCTCCGAATGAGGAAAAAGCACCACACTATTCAATAGAACGAAAAAAGTTGTGCAATCCATAGTCCTAGGGTCATAGGTCATCAATCGGATAATAAGCAACAATATCCCCGCTATCTTACATTGATCCATTTGCAGTGGTTCACGCAAGCCGAACGTGGTAACTTTTCATATTCATTTTAGTGATTGTTAAACTCTAAATTTCATATTATGATAACCACAACGGAAGTAAAGTTTGATAAAGACCTGAAGAATAAAAAGATAACCATTTCCAAGCACTATAATGCCAAACCGGAAGCTGTGTGGCAGGCATGGACAAAGAAAGAAATATTGGATAAATGGTGGGCGCCGAAACCATGGCGCGCGGAAACGAGCAAACTCGATTTTAAAGAGGGCGGTTCGTGGCAATACGCCATGATCGGGCCGCAGAATGAACGACAGAATGGAAAGTTCCAGTATACCAAGATTAATGCGCTAAAAAGTTATGAAGGAACCGATTCATTCACGGATGAAAAAGGGTTTGTTAATTCAGAACTTCCGCAGGCTAACTGGAAAAATGAATTCAGATCTTCAGGTGCAGGGACTGACGTGAAAGTCACAATAACGCCGAAATCTGAAGGTGCGCTTGAAAAATTACTAGAGATGGGTTTTGAAGAAGGTTTCAAAATGGGACTCGGAAACCTGGAAGAATACTTTGAGGAAAAGCAGTAGGGGATGAGTTGGATATGATGATGTCCGTTAGGTAGCGGACATCATCATTCCAACATTAAAGTTTTTTTGTATCAAGAGGAAATCAGCAATGAGCTAAATATGTTCACAACCATTGCAATTCTTTGCCGAGGCAAGTTCTGTAGTGAAGGACCCTCGGAATTTAATGTTTTTGATGTGCGACAAATTCCTTAAAGCCTTTTATCATTCCCAGAATGCATTCGCAAGGCGTAGGTCCTCCGGCCCATATCCCTTCACAAGTTTTTTCTATCAGGTCTGGCCGGTTTTGTTTCACCCATTCTTTTGCGTCGTAGTATACATCAGGATCGTTTGAAGAAGTCACAACAGAGCGGATCCGTCCTTGCGTTATCGTCAGGTGAAAAGTGTCAGTAACGTTGAAATTGATATTGAGTCCGGCCATCAGGTCATCCTTGACGGTGACGGGGCAAAGGACTATGGAATCATTCTTTCCAATAAAATCATTCCGAGTGATTACCTTGTAGTTTCCGCATTCCGCCCACTTCTGATAATATAGGATGCTGGGCTGTGATAGTTTGGCCTCAGACAAAATTGATTCCAGGCTGTCACGATTGAACGAATAGAAGGCGTCAATAAATTCATTTGCGATAACAAGATTGCTTTCGTGTGAATTAGTTGATTCGTGCGAATCACTATTACAGCTCGCTGACAAAAAGAGCAATCCAAAAATAATTTGCTGCATTTGCATCATCCAATTTAGTTGTTATTGCGGATAATTATCAACAACTAATTCATGATAATAGCTGATTCCGTTAAGAAATGTTAGTGATCCTTGCAGTTTCGAAAGGAGTATAGGACCTGCTGATGACGAACCATCATCACTACTGGTCACACCTCAATGCATCAACAGGATTTGTCCTGGCGACTTTTAGCAACGTGAAGCTTACTGTAGCAAAAAGGATTGAACACAGTAGTGCACACGGAATGAAATAATACCACCAGTCAATTGAAATCTGGACTGCATACTTTTGCAGGTATTGTGAGGAAAGGTAGTATGCGATCGGTATGCCGATGATAACAGAAAGCAACAGCTGAATAAATGTTGACTCCAGCAACAGTCGCCAGATACTTTGAAGGTTTGCGCCTAGTGCTTTTCGGATTCCAATCTCCCTGGTTTTCTCCACTACTTTGTTACTCAGCATTCCTAAAAGACCGAGGCAGGCAATGCCGATTGCAATGAAGATAAAGAAGCTGATTTGGTTGCGCGTAAATTTTTCATCTTTATAGGGGAGGCTTAGCATGTCATTCCAGAAATTTGCAGAAAAGACATTGCCAGGAAAGACGTCTTCGTAAATGTCACCGATATTCTTTAACTGTTGAGCCGTGGGGGTAGTCCTGAACTTGAGTTGGATGATATCCATTGGTATTTCAGGAAAGTGCTTGCTGCCATAGAGCAAGCTATGGCCCCGGCCGGTCTGAGCTTCTGAATTTCCATTCGTCTTGAATAAGGGATTGAGGTGAAGGTCTGCTATCACTCCGACAATCTCTACCTCCTTCCAACCCGCTTCCCCGGTGGCGATATCCACGTGGCGTCCTATTGCATCCTCAATTGATTTGAGACCTAGGCGTTGGGTGGCAAACTCACTCACGATCAACACATCCTCTCTGTCATCTGCAATGAAATTCCTGCCGGCGAGCAGCGGTATATTGAAAAAGGACAGAAAGTCTTCTTCGACACCGTAGCCATCTGTGTTGACGAAAAGTTTGCTCCCTGCATTCCGTAGGTTGAGGTCAATGAACGACGTATTAAAGATGCAGTCTTGAACGAAGCTTTCATCTTCCGACTTGTTCTGAAACTTGTCCAGGTGGCCCGTGTAATTCACAGGTTTTATCACTGGAGGATCGATGAAAAGTATGTTAGAAGTAATGAACCCTGGGTCCCTGTTGAGCACAAGATTTAGCTGCCGGTGAATAATCAAACCAAAGAATATCAGAACTACGGTGATGGTATATTGAAACGTGGTAAGCAGCAGGGGCACTGGTCTGTTGCCGGAAAGCTGATGCTTCAATCCAATCAAGGAAACCAGACTACGCCGGCGGGCTTGAAGAACGGGATAAAATCCTGAGACAGTGATGCAGCAGAAAAATATCAGAAGATAAAACCCAAGTGATGAAATGCTGATGTCGGTAATACGGGGAACGTGAATGTCGAGAAATTCAGCCGCCGGGCCGTAGAGGAATTGTAAGA
The DNA here is from genome assembly GCA_035316905.1 of Chryseolinea sp. Taxonomy (GTDB): domain Bacteria; phylum Bacteroidota; class Bacteroidia; order Cytophagales; family Cyclobacteriaceae; genus Chryseolinea. The sequence continues at coordinate 10,509 of DATHIE010000679.1, forward strand.
ATGTCACAGCCATGCCTACAGCAATTGCGTTGAAGATAAGAGATTCAAATAGAAACTGTGACATGAGGTTGTTCATGGAGGCGCCTGCAAGTTTCCGCATCGAAATTTCTTTAACCCGTGAAGGCAGCCTTGAAATCGTCAGGTTTAGGTAGTTCGTGACTGCCATGAATAGAATGAGAAAACTAACCACTAATAGTCCGATTAAGATTGGTTTCGATTTCTTGGTTGTTTCTCCCTGTGTATCCAGATCAAATTTGACCTGATTCAACGGAGTATAAAAAGATGCTAGTCTTATGTTAGGAAACGCCTGGTATGCTTCGCTGAAATAACTTTTCGATTTTTGGTTGAGTCGGCTGATAAATGTGTCGAAATTGTGGTGGTCAAGCTTGACATAGCTATCTGCCAGAGGCCAACCGTGTTCATTCCACACTTTTTCAAATCCGGTATTCGAGATCACAAAGTCGAACTTGAGATGTGACGACGCCGGAATATCGGCGAACACGCCCGTAACTTTTAGGGTTGTTTTTTCATTCATGATCAGCAACGCATCTACTGGATTCATGTCGCCGAAAAATCGTTTTGACATTTTTTCCGATAGTACAATGGAGTTTTTTTCAGTCAGGACACTGGCGGCTTCGCCGTGTAAAAGAGGAATGTTAAAAAATAAGAAGAGATTGGGATCGGAAAAAACGCCACCTCTTTCTATCGAAGTAAAATTGTCTTCGTACCTTAGGATCATCTGCCGAAAACCAGGTCTATTCCCCTCGAAATCTAGAGGGAGACCGTCCTGATAAATAATCCGAACGTACTCCTGAACTTCAGGAAAGTCCTGAGCTGCGCGGTATGCCACTGCTACTCCTGTACTTCCGATCAAAGTCTTTCCCCAGTTCTTTCCGTCGTCGGTCCACTGCCAGTCCAAACCAACCTTAATGATCCTGTCGTGATCCTTGTGATTGTTGTCGGCGTTCAGCTGCGCAGTTCCATATTCCCATAGCGCAAAAAAAGAAACAAACCCTATTGACAGGCCCAGTAAATTAATGATGGTAAAGAGCGGATTCCTCAGTAAAATCCGTGTCGCCAATTTGAGGTAGTTGAAAAGCATAGGCTGGTAATTCGTTCTGATGTCCCGGGCAACATACGGACCAAACGCGCAAACCCCACATTTGGAGAAATAGAGACGATTGCTTTTGCGCTGTGTTACAAAGTGAAACACCGTTGATGTTCCATTTCGTTACAGTGAACCGAAGATATGAGAAGCGTACAATCCGCGGAAACCATTGATGTGATCTACTCACGCGTTGGGCCATTTAGCGTTCAAATCAATCGGCTTCTCTTTTTTTCGAATATCTTACTTACGATAATTGCAACTAAGGGTATTCAAATTCATAATTGTTGTATGTTTTAACTGAATCCTAATGTACAAACTAAGTTCGATTTTTTGCTTGCTCGTCTTCTCGATATGCTTGCATGCACAGAATAATAATGTCAGATTAAATTCGCCAGAAATACTTTCGGACAATTCCGTCATCTTCCGCATTCAAGCGCCTGGCGCTTCAAGCGTGCAAGTAGTTGGTACCTGGGCTGCAGATTTCAAACCTGCACCAATGGTCAAAAACGATTCCAGCATATATGAAGTCAAGATCGGCCCGTTGCCATCCAACATGTATGAATATCGATTTATTCTTGATGGCGTTCCAATGCTTGATCCGAATAACAATGCTGTGACCAGAGATGGAACTTATGTTGAGAGCAGACTACTGATTCCAGGTCAGCTTGGTGATCTTATGGCTGTGCAAGATGTGCCACATGGAAAGGTAAGCGCAGTTTGGTATCCGTCACCAACTCTTGCCGCACAACGGAGGATGTATGTGTACACACCACCGGGTTATGAGCAGGGAAAAGATAAATACCCGGTGATGTATCTGCTTCATGGGGGCGGTGGAGATGAAGATGGATGGATAAGCCGTGGCAGAGCTAATTACATTCTCGATAACCTGATCGCCGCCAAACAAGCATTGCCGATGATTGTGGTCATCACAAATGGCAATCCCGATGCGGTTGCTGCGCCATTAGACAGGCCGCTTAGCGCAAGCAATAAAGAACTAACCGGGATAGGAGCGATGGCTTCCCTCAGGTTCGAACAAAGCCTCGTAAAAGATGTGATTCCATATATTGAGAAGAATTATCGCGTCATTGCGGACGCAGACCGTCGAGGGGTAGCTGGCTTTTCAATGGGAGGTTATCAAACGCAAAATATTACCAATAACAACCCCGGCATGTTTAACTATATCGGTGTAATGAGCATGGGACTGTTTTCTTCTTTTAGAAATGCGAATGCAAATTATGACAAGGACAAACACGTCGCACAGCTCAAGGCATTAACTGCGACAAAGCCGAAATATTATTGGATCGGGATTGGCAAGAACGACTTCCTTTTTGACACGGTTACCAAACTGCGCGGTTTATATGACGAGGTAGGTCTTAAATATACCTATCGGGAAAGCGAGGGTAGCCACACCTGGAAAGAGTGGCGGCTCTACCTGACAGAACTTGCACCAAAGTTCTTCAGATAACCGCGTCTCGCAACACATTTGTTTGATCCGCCGACCGTTTGTGATCGTTCAAACGAGTATTCTATATTCTCAATCTGCTCGCAGAAAAAAGCAGAGTGATTTTTGGTGCCCCTTGGATAGAAAATTTAACGTTTTTTGTTT
>DATHIE010000680.1:0-4656 GCA_035316905.1 Chryseolinea sp.
GCCGCGGGATAAGCACTCGTAAGAGACGTAAACAAATGATGAATGTTCGTTGGTGTTGACATACCAATTGTATCGGCTAAGGATATAACATCCGAGCCAAGGGTCAATAAGATATCCACGAACTTGCCCACAAGTTCCGGAGCATACGGATCGCCATAGGGGTTTCCAAAACCCATACTTATATAGGTCACTAATTTTTTGTCGGCTTTAATACAAATGTTCTTTATCTCGTTCAGAGTATTTAGTGCCTCCGATATCGTTTTGTTGGTATTACGCATCTGAAAGGTTTCCGAAATCGACATTGGGAACCCTAAATAGGTTATTGATTGAAATGATGACGCTTCTTGTGCGCCCCTGGTGTTGGCAACTATAGCAAGGAGCCTTGACGTTGTGCCAGACAGGTCCAGTCCACTCACAACCTCTGCGGTATCCTTCATTTGAGGTATCGCTTTCGGCGATACAAAGCTTCCAAAATCGATTGTATCGAAACCTACTTTAAGTAATTGATTAATGTACTTAATTTTCGCAGAGGTGTGTATGAACTTGTCGATGCCTTGCATAGCATCTCTTGGACATTCAATGATCTTCATAATAAAAACATATAGCTGTTACAACTCCAATATTGCCATACTATCAATAATGGTAAACAAAAGTGAAAGGAAAATAGACACAATTACCGGGCTCTAAAGCACTTCGTCCCCAATTTCAATAATATTATGACTTTTGAGAGATTAATTGACCCATTGAAACCACACTACCACTATGCCATTACCCGAATATAGCGGCACATTGGGAATGAAGCGTGCCGCTCATCTTTTGAGAAGGGCAACGTTCGGTGCAACGAAACAACAAATCGACGCATTCGCCGCTCTCACACCCGCTCAAGCCATCACCGCACTCTATCGAACGGCTTTGCCAGACCCTGGTCCTCCAATCGATCCTAAGACCGGACAGGAATGGGTTATCTCTGGAGTAACAGACGCTAATAGTGACCTCGGAGAGCTTGAAGAGTTTTTCAAGCGCTGGTTTGTAGGACAGATGATGAGTGTCGGCATCGCGCCGTCATTGTCCTTGGCATATTCAGCACGCGAGAAACTCGTCTTCTTCCTTCATTCTCACTTCACAACAATTACTTCAAAGATAGCGAACAGCAGGTCCCTCTACTTTCAAAACCAGTTGTTCAGACTCTTTGCATTGGATGCGGTTAATCCTGATCCACTCATAAATTTTAAAACGCTAACCGTAAAGGTGAGCGTTGACAATGCAATGCTGCGGTTGCTGGATGGCAATCTGAATGTCAAGGGAAGCGTCAACGAAAACTACGGTCGTGAGTTACTTGAACTCTATAGCCTCGGACGCGGACTGGAGGGAACACTACCTCCATCACCGGGTCCTGGTGACTATCTATTGTACACCGAACAGGATGTCCAGGCCGCTGCCAAAGTTCTCTCGGGATGGGATGTAGATGATACATTCTCAACAATAGATCTTGATACTAATTTACCACGGGGCACCGTGAAGGGATCGATCAACAATGCGTCCGCGCATGATGATGAGCCCAAACAGTTCAGCGCCCGCTTTAATAATGCTATTATCCAGACAGACCCGTTGCTGGCACCTGGTGGTACTCCAAATGAGGCAAGCGCACTGGATGAGATCCAACAATTGATTGATCTTATTTATTCAAAGCCGGAAACGGCAAAGAATATCTGCTGGAAGATTTACAGGTTCTTTGTTTACGCACCACATACTCCCCAGGAAAGCCTTGCCATTGATGGTCCCATCATCACAGAAATGGCAAACACCTTTGTAAGCAACAACTTCGAGATCCAACCTGTGATTGAGAATTTATTGCGCAGTCAACATTTCTACGAAGCGACGGCCGGGACTGTCACTGATGACAATTTCGGAGGGATTATTCGTTCGCCGCTTGATCTTGTCTTACATACGCTGCGGTTCTTCGAGGTCCCGATTCCTGAAATGACAACTGATGTAGCTGGTTTTTACGAGGCCACTGGAGAAATTGTCGGCAATGTGTACAGTCAGGCTATGAGTTTTTATGAGCCATACGACGTTGCAGGTTATGATGCGTATCATCAGTTCCCGGTGTATCACCGATTCTGGATCACACCGAATACATTAGCGAACCGATACAACTTTATTCGAAGCGTCATTACTTCGACGGAACCGGGTATGTTCAAAGTGAATGTGTTTGACTTTGTGAAAAACAATATTCCTAATGCGACCGCGGCCGATGCGAGATTGCTGGTCATGGAATTGGCGCGTTATCTTTTACCCGTTACCGACAATCTCACTTTTGACGATGCCGCTGACGATACTTCAGGCCTAACAGCCAAACGCGTCAACTATTTTAAGGAGCGATTCCTTCAAACTTTTGATGAAGCCTACTGGACGACACGGTGGAATGAAGGCGCCGGAGATTTACGAGACCAGTTGGAATATCTTTTTAATGCGCTCATGCAGTCGCCAGAATATCAACTTGCCTAACGAATACACAATGAACAAATCAAGAAGAGACTTTTTGAAAAAGCTTCCGTTGGCAATGAGTATTCCGTTCACCATCGGGGGTATCCCGTTACGTGTTTTAGGCGAGGCAAACTCCCTCTCACGAATGGCCGCTGCCAGCAACAACGACCGCGTGCTTATTATTTTGCAGATGCATGGCGGGAACGATGGCTTAAACTGCCTTATTCCGGTTGAGAAATATGATGAATACTACAGCCGGAGAGCCAACATCGCTATTCCCGCTAAGAACAGTAGTAGAAAATATATAATGCTTGACAGCACAATAGCATCGGATGCACAGGTGGGTCTTCACCCCGACATGCAGGCGATGAAAGGATTGTATGACATAGGAAGACTCGCGGTAGTCCAGGGTGTGTCATATAAGAATAACAACGGATCACACTTCCGGGGCCGCGACATCTGGTTTATGGGAGGCTCAGCGGATGACTATTACCAATCGGGATGGGTGGGACGATACCTGCAAGGAGAGTTTGCTCCTGAAAAATATCCCGAAGATTTCCCCAATCCGGAAATGCCTGACCCGCTGGCAATAGAAATGGGAAATGACGTGTCGCTTATCTTTCATCAGCAGGGAAACATTCCAACGTCTATTTCTCTGAACAATCCGGAAAGTTTTGCGCAATTAGTTGGTGAGTTGGAAGGATTCAGAGATGAAGAAGTCGATCCACGGGGGCTTCCTCCGGAGTTTCTGGATGGATCTCCGTACTACAAAGAATTAGACTGGATCCTCAGTCTGGAGGACAAGTCAAAGGACTACGCCCAGCGGTTATATGAGGTCTATCTGGCTGGCGGTCAATCATCCGTTACATATCCCGAGACCTATCCATTTAACGCACCTCAAGGAAGTTTAAGAAACGGATTGACACCCCAATTAAAACTTATCGCACGGATGTTGGCCGGAGGATGTAAAACAAAGGTCTTCCTCGTCAAGATCGGTGGTTTCGATACACATGCAGATCAAGTCGAGAAGTACGATCCAACGATGGGGGCACACGCAGCATTGATGTATCATATTTCTTCGGCTATGAGTGCCTTCCAGTACGATCTGCGGGCTCGCGGTCTTGAAGAGCGAGTGCTAAGCGTAACCACTTCTGAATTCGGCCGAAGAGTTCAATCCAATGGAAGTTATGGTACAGACCATGGCACCGGAGGCCCTCTGTTTATTTTCGGACGTGGTGTTGAGCCTGGCGTTATCGGAAAAGTGCCGGATCTGTCCCTTGGCAATGTGGAAATGCAATACGACTATCGTCTGATCTATGGTAATTTAATGAAGGATTGGATGCTTGTTGATGGACCACGCCTCAATGAAATTTTCCCTGGCCTAATGACATCAGCCGGAACTTCAGACGGTGTTGTGTTTCAACCTGTTCCACTGGCACAGCAAGTCATTACCAGCACTGAAGGGTTTATTGGAGACCGTTTTGCGTTGAAGGATTGTTACCCAAATCCCGCTAAAGAAAAAACAACCGTTCATTTCTTGCTGAATAGTTCATACCAGGTCTCAGTTAACCTGATGAACAATGAGGGTAAGCAAATGAAGGTGATGGTTGACGGCATATACCAACCCGGTGAGCACAAGGTCGAGGTTGACCTTACTGGTTTACCTGCGGGGAATTATGTTTATCAACTTAAGACCGGGTTCTACAAAGAATCAAAGAAACTTGTAATTTTAAAATAGAACAGAAATTGAACCAATGAAAAGACTCAACCTCTTCTTACTTTGTCTTTTAATAGTTGTGGCCGCCGTTGGACAGGAAAAGAAAAAAAAACCGTCCGCATATAACAAACAAAAACAGAACCAGGAAGAGGAAAAATTCCTGGAGAAACAATGGTGGCTTGGATTTAAGGCCGGAGCCAACCTTTCCAAACCAAACGTAGAAAAAACCTACTCCATCATCGCTCCCACTAACTATGAAGCCAGCACGATCGGCAAGAAGTATGATAGCTACAATCTTTTGGGATCACAGGCGACTATTGAGGTGTCATTTTATTTTAAGCGGTTCCTTCTGAGTTTTCAGCCAACGTATCAACATAGTCGCTTCTCGTATTCCAATTCGTTCGAGTGGTCTTCAACTGATGAAGCTGCAAACCATGTGCAGTTAACTTTTG
>DATHIE010000681.1:0-3761 GCA_035316905.1 Chryseolinea sp.
CACTTACGTATGACGTAGAAGACCAAAATTCTTATGCCTCCTATTGGAAACCTTTTGAACCATTCATAGGCAACAAGTCAAAGATCTATGTTTCAGGGGATGGTGTCTACCACCGTATCAACCTGAATACACTTCGTCTTGACAATACAGGAGATTATCTTCTTCAACGTTGCGATATTCATTACCTTCTGAACCCTGGCCAATTCATCGAGAAGCGAACCAAATACAGTTCATCAAAAAAAGCAGTTCTCTTCGGAGATCCGCTTTTCGATGTTAGCACCTCCGGATCCTCATTACGCAATACCTTTGATCAACTTCCAGGGACGAACAAGGAAGTAGCAAAGATCAACGACATTCTTAAACGCAACGGTTGGGCCACTTCTATTTATACTCAAAAGATGGCAACCGAACGTAACGTTAAGGAGATTCATTCACCGGACATCCTGCACATAGCCACGCATGGATTTTTTTCCGCCGACAACGTAAAACTCAACGCTGAAGCAAAAAAAGATTTCCTGTTCTATTCAGGATTGGCGTTTGCGGGCGCCAATAAAAACATAAACGAAGAAAAAGGGCTATCGGACGATGACGGCATCCTTACGGCCTTTGAGGTAATGAACCTCAAGCTATCGAAAACACATCTTGTTGTATTATCCGCTTGTGAAACCGGCTTGGGGAGAATTGAGAACGGCGAAGGAGTATACGGGCTTCAGCGTTCATTTCTTCAGGCTGGTGCTCGAAATATCATGATAAGTTTGTGGAAAGTCGATGACCATATGACGCAAGAGCTCATGATCCAATTCTATCATTATCTGTTTCAGGGACATTCGGAACGGGCCGCACTCAAGCTCGCCCAGCTCGATCACCTAAAGAAGCATCGAAACCCATTCGGATGGGGAGGATTTATCATGGCAGGCATCGATTAAAAGAATAAATCGGATGATACCGGTTTAGCGTTGTTCGGAATCCTCACTGGTTGAAATGCTTTAAGCTGTTCGTCAGTCGCACCATTAACTTCCTTCAACACAGCTTTCGAAATTCCCGTGATCTCTGCAATTGTTGTCCAATCCACTTTCCTTCTAAGGATATAAGTGCGAGAAGATTCTGCAAACGTTTCACCATTTCCGTTCAGATAAAATTCAACACGCCTGTTGTATTGCCGCTGCAGATCAAGGTCTACTTCGCGGGGTGCTTGTTTTCCTTTTGCGACTATTGCCAGGCCTGTCTGGTCTACACCCTTGGAGGAAAGATATTCGACAACCGATTGCCCGCGCTTTTGCGTAAGCTTGAAATTGTATTCGTTGGTACCACGGTCGTCCGCGAAGGCAAAAATTTCAAGCTGAACACCTGGGTTTTTAATAAGATGTGCAGCAAGTTCATCGAGCACTTTTATTGCTTCCGGACGAAGTCGATAGTGGTCGAAGTCAAAATAGATGTTTTCAAAATGAACCAGCTTTTGTTCGGAGCTGCCAACGATAGCCAAATCTTTAATTATTGGTTTTTCACCGGGCACGATCGGTTCTGTGCGGATATAGAATTCTTTCGATCCTGCAACATCCGTGAACTTGAATTTTCCTTCAGCATTCGTCCGTGTGATCTTTAATACTTCACCCAGATCATCCGTCAACAGAACGTTGCGTCCCATCGGTCGCTTGCCGGAAAGAGAATCGACCAGCACGCCGGTGACGGAAAAATCCTTTTCACCACCCAAAGGGGCCCTGACTTTTGCGAGATATCCCTGATTTTGCCTATCACTGTAGCGAGACTCTGCTATTTTTAATAACGCGTCATACTCCACTGCAGGCAGCTTGAACATGTCCGGGCTATTTGGAGTATGCTGCTGAAAATTATGCAGCATCCGGTCGACAATCCGTTTCTTCTCGCTATCCAACTGATCATAGTCAATCCGTTCCTCAAGCCGGGTAGCCTGAAGGTTTATTTTCTGAGACTCCTCAGTCTTTGACTTGAGCATGATATTCCTGCTGGCATTCCGCTTCTTGAGGCTAAGCTTTGAAATAAATGCAAGCGGGGAAGTGATCCTGACGGAAAGGATATCAAAACCTCCCAGGCCCGGAGTACGGTTGCTGCTCCAATATAGATCACGATCTGCAAAACTTAAGAATGAATCGTCGCTGTTTGAATTGAACGGAACACCGAGGTTGTAGATCACGATTTCTCCTGTCGATAACGTCTTTGACATGTACAGATCCAAACCTCCGTAACCTTCGTGTCCGTCTGAAGAAAAGAACAATACGTTCTGAAATGCGGTTAATGCGGGTGTAAGCTCATTCAATTTTGTATTTACGTTGCCTCCAAGGTTCATAGCAGGACCCCAGTCATCGTTTCCGGAATTGACGCTCATCCAAAGATCGAATTTACCCTGACCTCCGTTTCGGTTTGAAGCGAAAATCAAAGTGTCGCCACCAAAAGAAATGGCTGGATGTTTAGATTCATAAGATTTGAAATTGATGTTTGAATTCAAAATCAGAGGTTCCGTCCACTTGTTATCCTTGAATGAAGTTACATATATCTTGCACTGTGGTCCGTCCTTGCCGCACACAGAAAAGTAATACTTGTCTCCTTTACTATTGAAGCAGCCACTGCCATCGTTGTACTTTGAATTGGTTATACTGAACAGTTGTTTTGTCTTGTCTGTCCAGGCACTGCCAACCTTTTCTAAATAGTAATTATCAGTAAATCCCTCGCCGTAACGTTCGTCGATGGATTGGCGGTTGGACGAAACTCTTCCGCTTGTGATCACCAGGGTAGAACTGTCTTTCACCGCTGGGGCAAAATCGTTGTAAGCGGAATTGAATTTCAGAACAGCGGGTGGCGGTGTATTGATCGCAGATCCCATGTCTTCCTTTGCTGTTTCGCATCCGGAGCGATCGATGATTGCTTGCTCGACGAATTCTTTCAATTCAGCGTTGCCCTTGTGTATCGCGATAAACTGGGCGAAATATTCCATCGCCTCGTCAAAGCTTGCATTAAGCTTCAGCATCAACGCATAATAGTAAAGCGATAAGGGATACTGTGACGGTGCTTGAAAATAGACTTTTAAGTAGTAGGCTTCCGCTTCCGGATAGTTGAATGTCTTCATGTAGCATTCAGCCAGTCGGTAGCTTAGGCTGACATCCTTTACATCAAGGTCAGCGAGCTCGCGATAGTATTGAATGGCAAGATGATATTGTTCTTCGTCATAGAAGCGGTCAGCTTCCGCTCTCAGCGATTTTATTGAGCGCTCACTTTGGGCGAAGCCGGAACTGCACAGAGAAATAAATATTATAATGAAGAGGGTAAATCGCATAGGTATAATGGTTGCAAATATAGCCGTTAATGGTTATTTGTTAATCGTGATTGTCCTATGATTCCGTGCGATAGTCGAGTGTGAAGGTGTATGATCGTTTGTGCCCTGACGGTTTAAGCCCCGAGAGCTCGGGGCAAAAGAATCCACGCAAAAAGCGCAAAAGATTTTGGAAACCATTCCTGCGTAACATTGCGTCTTGGGTAAAACATCTCCCGTCGCACTCACAAGTGACCGACTGTTCCGAATCAATTCCAAAGATTATTGACAATAGAATAAATTCCCGCCCCCCATAACACAACCAACGCCGCAAGACATACCGCAACAACAACATAGAATCCAACCCTCCTTCCTGCATAGGAATATTCGCCCTTGAACTTTTCATCGACTTCTTTCTTCATCCGCCCGAAGTTTCGAAACCTGACGAACAGATATATCCAACCGATCGTGGTAAATA
>DATHIE010000682.1:0-5334 GCA_035316905.1 Chryseolinea sp.
ATTAAGAAATTGATCGAAGAAAACAAGGATCTTGTTGGACAACGGCCATGACTTGTTTGTAACCTTCATTAAAAATAAAGCAGAAAAATGATTTATGTAACTCAGCTTATTTACATTGTTCCCGGCCAGGAGAAGACATTCGACCAATTCGAAAGCGTGGCGATTCCCTTAATTTCAAAGTACAACGGCCGGATGTTATTTCGGGTCCGTCCTCATGACGGTGCCTTTATAGAACACCAATGGGAAAAGCCGTATGAAATACACCTGGTGGAGTTTGACTCAGAACAGGACTTCGAAAATTTTAAAAAGGACGATGAGAGAAAGAAATTTCTACATTTGAAAGAACAGTCGATAAAGTCCTCTATCATGATCCAGGGGACGAAGTTGTGAATTATTTATGACCGAACAGCCTGTACCCATTAACCTCAGTGAACGTGAACAATTCATGGATGCACTCAGAGGCTTTGCAATCCTGGGAATCTTTATCGTAAACTTATCCGGCTTGTGCTTATACAATCCTGAGAGCACAACCATCGGTTGGCATTTTGGGGATCCGGACAAAGAAATGCTTTTTCTCCAGCACCTGTTTCTTGAAGGTAAATTCTATTCAATATTCAGTTTGCTTTTCGGATGGGGCCTGGCCTTACAAATCAAAAGAACTCAAACCGGCACAGGCGGCTTAAGAGTTCACCCGATCATTACACGCCGGCTTCTGTTCATGTTCCTGATCGGCCTTATTCACCTTGCTGTTATTTGGAACGGCGATATAATAACGTTATACGCATTGGTAGGATTTGTATTGCTGTTGTTCGTAAGAATTCGGCCAGGTAAACTGTTATTAATCGGGGTTGGCTCTCTTCTGGTACCGATCGTGAGTTACTGGCTTAGGGTACAGGCCCCGATACTCAATAAGCCGGCAGACTTCTTTCATTCCGTTTGTGAGTATCTTGATAGTAAGTTGTTGGGTATATCGACGCCGGAGGATTTCGCAAACCTGCTGAGAAGAGGTTCGCTACCTGAATTACTCATCTATAATTTCGATGGTGCTTTTTATCGGTTTGGCGACCTTATCTTTCAAAGCAGGTTCTTCAAAGTGTTGGGGATGTTCCTGATTGGTTATGCATTGGGAACGAGCGGATACTTCAAGATCCTTGTGGGCAGACGATGGTCCTTGTGGATTGTGGCGGCAATTGGCCTCATAGTAGGTCTGCCGGCAAATTACGTCTTGGCCAGATTTATGGAGACTCCGTCTAACTATATGCGATTAACGATGGAGGGCTTTTATCAGACCATAGTTTATGCTTTAGGTGTTGTTCCCCTTGCGTTGGCTTATGTCAGTCTGCTGGCATTATTCTTCCGAAATAAAGTTGGCAATCAAATAGTTATGCTGCTTACACCAGTTGGTAAAATGGCATTGACCAATTATATCCTTCATTCTCTATTATGCATTGTTATCTTTTATGGGATTGGTTTCGGATTGATGGGAACCCTCGGGCCCATTGCGTGGACCGTGTTTGCCCTAATAATGTTTGCATTTCAGATTATTTATAGTACGATTTGGCTGCAGTACTTTCAATTTGGTCCCCTTGAATGGGTGTGGAGAAGTCTGACGTACGGAAAGCTCCAGCCGATGATTCGGGAAAGAGTTTTCACTTAAACCCAATCAATATTTTGTTTGGAATGACCGCATCCTTGTAGTTGCCGAAATTTTTTACATATTAGTTCGCAAATCCGTCACCAACAGCTGCAAATCGGTATACAAGCAAAGCATAACCACCTCAACCTGACCATGAAGCAATTCCTGCCTATTTTACTACTGCTATCGTTTTGCGGCTGCGGAAATCAATCCAACCATTCAAATGGTGACGTTGATCTGGAAGCAGAAGAAGAATTGATCCTAAAAAGCTGGGTGGATTGGCCTGACAAAATAAAAAGCGGGAATCTCGATTCGGCATCCTTTTATTGGGCCGATGACGCAATGTTAATGGCACAGGGACAGCCAACCATGAAGGGAAAAGATCAGATCAAGCAACTCATGAAGTTTATGCAGAAGATACCTGGCTTTAAAATGACATGGGATGAGCGACCTACGGATATTCAGATCTCCCCGGACGGACAAATGGCGTACTTGTTTGCCAAGAACGAACTGGTCCGGTCGGATCCGGCAGGTAAGGAGATCAAGGTTGTCAATCAGGCAGTGCAGATCTGGAAAAAAGACGAAGAAGGAAAGTGGAAAGTGGCCGTGGTCGTGATGTATCCTAGGACTGCAATACAATCACTGGCACAATAGAAGAGTTTTGGGCCCACTGTTCCGCCGAATTGGACCTTTCTCCCACGCGAAGTCTAGCTAAATACCTTCACGTGCCTGAGCGGCAATCAGGTGAATTGAAACATAAATCATTAGACAACCTTCAATAAGATCCTATGAAGCCATACGCGATTACTACGGCTTTGCTTTTGATGGCCGCGTTTGTTACTGCCCAACAGAAAGTCATTCCATTGTACAACGGTCCCGCTCCGGGTTCCGAAAACTGGACATGGTCAGAGGCAACAATGACCGACAAGGCCGTGGTCTACAATGTCAGCAAACCCACGTTGACGGTTTTTGCTCCCGAGGCTGGCAAGGCGAACGGTTCCGCGATTGTAATTTGTCCGGGTGGAGGGTTTCAGTTCCTGGCAATCAACAAGGAAGGTTATGACGTTGCAAAATGGCTGGCGAAGAAAGGAGTGACTTGTTTTGTGTTGAAATACAGACTCGTGCACAGCAACACCACAGATCCGATATCCGAATTCAACGGAAAAGTCGGAAAGAAAGAATTTCAGGAAGAGAATGTTGCTACGATACCGCTATCTGTTGCAGATGGTCGTGCAGCTATTGCTTATGTGCGGGCTCACGCCTCTGAATTCAAGGTGGATGCGGATAGGATCGGTATCATGGGATTTTCAGCCGGTGGTACCGTTACTTCTTCAACTTTGTTTGAATATACACCTGAGAACCGCCCCAATTTCGCGGCCCCCATTTATCCTTTTTTCCCCAAGACTATGATCGGTACTGTCGCAACAGATGCACCTCCAATATTTATCGTTGCTGCTACCGACGATGGGTTTAGTCTCGCTCCACACAGCGTTGAATTGTATTCCCAATGGATAAGCACCAAACATGATGCTGAGCTTCACATGTACGCCAGGGGTGGTCATGGTTTTGGAATGGATAGTCAGCACCTGCCAACCGATACATGGATTGAACGTTTTGCGGAGTGGATGGATGTTCAAGGGTTTCTGAAGAAGAAGTTGTAAAAAGTAATCTTGTTATTTGATTGTGCTTGAGTCACCAAGCGTCCTCTCTCAAATGAATTATACAGCTGATAAAAGTTTCGACAAGGATAATTTCACGCAAACTTTTTTGCAGAAAGGTGAATACGAAAATTGCGTATTCAACCAATGCGATTTCTCAAACAGCGATCTCTCCGACATTAAGTTCATTGATTGTGAATTCAAAAGCTGCGACCTGACCCTGGCAAAAATCAATAAGACTGCTTTTCGCGATGTGAAGTTTAAAGAATGCAAAATGCTGGGACTTAGGTTTGATACCTGTCATGATTTTGGATTGGCATTTTCTTTTGACGGTTGTGTGTTGAACCATTCTTGTTTCGCGGCAATGAAGATCAAAAAGACAATCCTAAAAAATTCGCAGCTGCAGGAAGCAGATTTTACGGATAGTGACCTGACCGCTGCCGTCTTCGATCGTTGTGACCTCAACGGGGCTACGTTTGATAATACAGTGTTGGAAAAAACCGACCTGCGTACTGCATTCAACTATTCAATTGATCCTGAAATAAACAGGATCAAAAAGGCAAAGTTTTCTATTGCGGGCGTCCCAGGCCTTCTACTGAAATACGATATCGAGATCGATGATTTTGCGTGAGCTTCATCGACAAAATTGCAGCCTCATTTTGTTTTCACGTTATTGTATCTCTTCCTTCCATTTCCTGGTCTAAGTCTTAAATGAGAATGATGTGGGTAAATAATTCCGCAGTCGTTTTGCAAGCCGTACCTACCAGATGGTATTCCTGATCATATGAATAGCTTCTATTCGGTATTTCATCTTTCAAACTTTAACGCTAAACTTGCCCATTATTCTGGAGCCATATGAAAGCATACGTTTTTCCCGGACAAGGTGCGCAGTTCACCGGCATGGGCAAGGATCTTTATGAATCCAATTACGAAGCAAAAAAGTTGTTTGACCACGCAAATGATATACTTGGGTTCGACCTCAAAAACATCATGTTCGCCGGCACTGCTGATGAACAAAAACAAACAAAGGTCACGCAGCCTGCAATCTTTCTTCATTCAGTAGCGGTAGCGTTGTCAAATCCCACCTTTGCGCCTCGTATGGTGGCCGGGCATTCGTTGGGAGAATTTTCATCGTTAGTAGCGAATCAATCCATCTCCTTTGAAGACGGGTTGCTGTTGGTTTCCAAAAGAGCGCTGGCGATGCAACACGCTTGCGAGATCAATCCATCAACCATGGCCGCGATCATTGGCCTCGATGACAAAGTAGTGGAAGACATTTGTGCATCTATCGATGAAGTGGTAGTGGCAGCGAATTATAATTGTCCTGGACAACTGGTTATCTCCGGTTCCATGAAGGGTATCGAGATCGCGTGCGAAAAAATGAAGGCTGCTGGAGCAAAACGCGCATTGCCGTTGCAGGTGGGTGGTGCATTTCATTCACCATTGATGGAGCCTGCCCGTGCTGAATTGGCAGCAGCGATTGATGCTACCGCGTTCAAGGAACCAATTTGTCCCATATATCAGAATGTTAACTCGGTTCCTTCTTCGGACGTGGACGTCATCAAAAAAAATCTTATGTCACAGCTTACAAGCCCAGTTCGTTGGACCCAATCTGTGCAGAATATGGTACGTGATGGTGCGACAACATTCATTGAGTGTGGTCCCGGAAAAGTACTTCAAGGGCTTGTGAAAAAAATAGCCCCGCAAGTGGAGGTCATGAGCTTGTGAGTATTTGTAAAGTTTTTGTTGTGTATCCGTCAATTAAAGATCATGAAGGAAAGGCTCAAAAAAGTGCTTCATAAAAACACAGAAGTTTTAGTCATTGACTACTCAAATTCGAAAGAGGCAGCAATGATTGAAATTATCCTGGCTGCAAAAGCACTTATTGTGAAAGAAAATAAGAAGGTGCTGGTCCTGAGTATCCTCAATGAGAAAAACTACACTTCACCGAAATTTATCCGTCTATTGGAAAAGGAGCTAAAGGAACTGCATCACCTCATTGCTAAAAATGCCGTCACAGGAATTTCTGAGGTCCAGCGA
>DATHIE010000683.1:0-4549 GCA_035316905.1 Chryseolinea sp.
GGATAGTCTCTCTGTAAGATCTGATCTCTTCCGCTGTTAGCACCGTATTAATTTCCATTATTGGTTTTATCCCTTTTCGGATGTGGTGTCCCGTGATGATTGCTATCTCTTGTTCCAGCGACGGATAGTTAACGAGGATCTTAAAAAGAAATCTGTCTAGCTGTGCTTCAGGAAGGCGGTACGTTCCTTCATGTTCAATAGGGTTTTGCGTTGCCACCACCATATAAGGACCTTCAAACGGGTACGTCGTGCCATCTACAGTCACTTGCCTTTCTTCCATTACCTCGAATAATGCAGCTTGTGTTTTTGCCGGAGCGCGGTTTATCTCGTCGATCAAGACGATGTTGGAAAAGATAGGGCCGGCTTTGAATTCAAACTCCGACTTCTTAATGTTATATACCGAGGTGCCCAATACATCGGATGGCATAAGATCTGGCGTAAACTGTATCCTCGAGAACTTCACGGAAATTACTTTTGAAACAAGTTTTGCCGTAAGCGTCTTAGCAACACCAGGCACGCCTTCGATGAGCACGTGACCATCAGCAAGAATGGCCGTAATGAGCAGATCGACCATCTGTTCCTGTCCGACGATCACTTTACCAATTTCTTCTCTGATCTTCTTTACACTTTCATTTAACTCGGTGAGATCAACACGACTCTTGAATACATTCTCTTCCATGAATTGAATATTTACTTTGACAACTTACTTGTTGTTAAACTTCTCTATTTTTTTGTTAATGTCGATCAATTCCTCTGATGAAATCTTTTCTTTTTCCTGAATAGCCAAAATTAAATTTATCAGCGCCCGAACATCGTCTTCGGGCTTCCCGGATTTTCCCGCTAGCGCTATAATAAAAGGTTCATTCAAAACATTAGTATTCAGCCAGTATTTTGTGCGGATCTTATCCATGAGAAAGTGGATCTTCTTTTCAGCAATGTTTTTATGCTCTGCACTTTGATAATATAAATTGCTGATCGTTCCGACAAACTCCAGCGTTGTATTCTCAAGCGGGGCAATGACAGGAATGATCCGTTGCTTTCGCTTCATCTCAAAGCCAATGAAGATCAAGATTGAGACTATAGTAATGTAGTAGGCCCACCTCAGGGACTCATTGGATAAAATAAATCGCAGCGGCGTCTGGCTTTCCATCCTTCCCACGTGATAGTATTCTGTCCATTGCACAGGCGAAAGATCAAGGTAGGAAAGCGTGGTGGTGACGAATTCGTGGTTATCGCGAGCCAGCAGATAAATATTTGTGAATATCAAAGGAGTGCAGTTCAAAATAAAGCTGCCCTTCCCCCATTTTATGCGAATGGTGACAGGCATACCCCGATCGTTTTTTGCAATGACCGTTGTTCGTGTCGAATCAAAACGGTTAAAGTAATTGTGAATATTGTCGCGACGATAATAATATTCTGTCGTGGTGTCCATTTTGAACGCCGCAAATCTGAGTGCTGCAGTATCCTTTCTCTCTATTATGTCCTCTCCTCTGAAAAAATAGTCATAGGTAGCGACGTCAACGGTGTCGGAGAAATGGCCCCAAAAATACTGAGCTGAGATAAGGACCGTGCCACCCCCACCCACGTGTTCGAGTAAAACGTCGGTATCTTCTTTGTCAGCACTAAAGCCGGAGGATACGATCAATACGTTATCATTTTTTTTTAGAGAATCTTTTATCTCATACAACGTCAAATGGGAATGATGTATTTCCTGTCCCGGAAAGATCGACGGCAATAACTCATTGAGGGCAAATGCGCCGTAAGGGTTCTTATCGAGGGGGGAATAGGTAATCGTCCAGTCGTACTTTTTAGGACTGGCCAATTTCAGAGCGATGAATATTCCGAATGCAACACCGATGTATAGAAAATATTTCCAGTCTTTCATCAGGTGGTCAGCTTAGTTACTTGATGTTTGTTTTCCACGTCTTGAAGATGTCCTGTACATGGGCGAATGTTTCGGCATTGACCTTGAAATTTCCGTACCACGCATACTCAAAATAGTAGTTCAGGTCGCTAAAGCCCGGCTTCAATTCCGCCCGCTTTAATTCATCAATGTAATCGTGATTTGTCTTGCCCTGGTCCCAATGGATGTGATTTTTATCTGACAACATTTTTAACGCGTAAAGGAATAAGAGCCGTACGCCACCCCGATAATCCTTTTTTCCAACAGCCTCATCGATGAGCTTCTCAAAATCCATTTCATGAATATTCTCGTCGAGCGCATTATAACGGAAAGTACTCGAGCCTTCTCCCGAATAGAACACCTTAAATGCATTCACTTTCAATAGCATTATGACGAGCACAACTATCAGTGCGATGCCTGTAATGTAGATAAGGACCTTCCCCCAGTTCGTTGTTACGGCGCTTTCAAAGATTGAGCCTATGAGTTGCTTTAACAAAAGCATAAACCTTTCCCATAAACTTTCCGCGATCGTTGGAGGTTCCTTGTATTGCAACTCCGGATCGGACTTTAGTTTCTGCAAGGTTTCAGCATCGGCCGTTCTGGATGTTATCGTAGTTGTATCCGGAAATGCATGTGAATCTATCTCCTCAGTATCTTTCTGAGTCACCGTTTCATCGGATTGATCCACAGAATCTGCGCTCTGACAAAACGAAGCACTGCTGATAAAGAAGCAAACAAAAAAAAGTAAGTTTTTCAAACGCACTTAGTACATATTAATATTGCTCGTCCGAGGTTGACTGCGGCTGACTCTGTCCCAGTGTATCTATTCTGCCCAACAGGCCCTTCGCTTCTTTCCTTTCCACGAGATTAAAATATTGAAAGGCAATACCTATGTTGGGCAGCGCACCCAGAACTATTTGAGCGAGGTAGTACAGCGTAAATAGAAGCATCATTGGCCAAGTCATCATTGGTTGATCAAGCATTTCGGTTGAGGTGTTGTGTAAGGCCGTTGTGACCATTGCAATGTACCAGGGTATTAAAAAAATATACGAAATGGTCATCATAACGATATACAAAACGAATATCAGTCCGAACGTGCTCCACCATTTGTCCCTCACTAATTTGAAAGAACGCATAGCAGCGTCAAAAAATCCCTTCTTTTCGTAAGCCCGGATAAAGTAAGTGAGTGAAACGCTGACCATCAAATAGACAATGGCACAAACCATGGCCATCATACCCAGAAATATTAACGCCGGTGAGATTGCTGCAAGTATGCCCACTGGAATTAGCAAGGCGATGTAGGCGGCAATGGCTAGCAAAAAGAAAACCAACGTTGTGCCAAAATACATCCAGAACGTTTCGCGGACTCGCCGCCACACTTCTACGACGTCAATATTATTTGTCCGTTTCTCTTCGTAAAGAATAATGTAGTTGTTAATGGTTGCAATAGACATAATACTACTGAGCAGAAACAACACAAACATCAATAGAATCTGAAGCCAGAAGTTCACGGACATAAAATAGGTTTCAAAAACTTCTGGATCGCCGGAGTTTGTTGAAACTGCTCTCGTGAGATCCATAAACTCACCTAAAAAGGTCGCAATGATCAAACTAGCAACAATGACCGGGGGTCCCGCAATAACCAAGATACTTTTTCCAAGAGATTTGAAGTTTTGACGAATGAACTCAAACGTCGCATTCATCTTGCGGCTGAAGTCTCTTGTATGGTGAAATTCGATTGTGTTAAAATTTTCCATTATGCTTTAGTCTAACGGGATAGATAATGAAATAATAAATCATAAGAAGAGCTGACAGTCCGATGATTGCGGCCTTAATTGTCCAGTGCATAAAAGCGTATCGCGTTATGAATGATTCTATAAAACCAGCCAGGATAAAAAACGGTACCAACCCGATCACAATTTTGAAACCCTTCTTTGCACCCATCTTGAATGACGTAAGTCGAGGGTATGTTCCGGGGAACAGAAGGCTGTTTCCCATCGTGAATCCAGCAGCTGCCGCAATGACGATTGACGACAGTTCAATAGTGCCATGCAGCATAATGACGGGTAGCGCCTGGCTTAACTGCTGTTCAACGGCAAAAAACATAAGGAACGTTCCCACCATCAATCCATTGCGGAACAATTCAAAGCCGGTGCCCAGTGACGCAAAGATACCAAACACAAACACACGAAATGAGACAAGGGTGTTATTCCAGGTGATGAAGAAAAACATTGTTAGTTCGTCTTGGCCGGCGTAAACATCGGTCGGATTACCGGATTTGATGTTCTCAAGCGTCATGTTAACATATCCATCACCCATGATAAGGCGCACAAACGTGTCATCATATTTTGCTGAAACTGCACCCATGATTCCAGCGACCAAAAAAATTACGAAAGAATAAAGCAATGACTTTCGGGCATTGTACATCATTTCCGGAAGTTCATACTTCCAGAACGTAACAAAACGACTGGCTTCTTCTTGTTTGTTCTTATATATCTCGAGGTGAACTTTGCTGGCCAACGCATTCAGATACTTGGTGGTGCGGCTGTCCCCGTAATGTGTGCGCGAGTATGACAGATCATCTGTGAGCTGAATGAACAATTCTGCAAGTCGATCAGGAGAGGTTCCACGTTGGTCTTTGACTAC